>NZ_JBHFKZ010000019.1:0-74721 GCF_042879375.1 Photorhabdus sp. RM323S | reverse complement strand
TCGCCTGCTCTATGGAAAGGGGTTAATAGCGAGTTTGCTTGAATGAGTTAATTCATGGAGTTGCGATGAAAAATCAAGTTTTTGAACAAACCTATGATGTTTTAGGCATGAAGATAAAAAATCCAATTATCGTTGGATCGGGTTTGCTTTCTGATCAGGATAAATATATTCGTCAGTTTATCGTTCACGGCGCAGGGGCGGTCGTGACAAAAACCATTTACCCGAATTCGGAAAAATTGCATACCGAAAAGACCTATTCCATCAGTACAGGGATGTTGAACAATACGACTTACTCGAAGAAAACAGTTGAACATTGGTTGACCATTCTCAGTGAGTTTAAGAGAGAACAGCTTCCGGTGATAGTCTCGGTCCATGCAGAATCGCCTGGAGAGTTGGGTTCATTGGCTGCTCGTATCTCAGAGGTAACCGATGCACCCTTGGAATTGGGCATTTCGTGCTTACATGCAGATGACTTTACGGAAGATACACCAGAACGTGTATTTAACTACGCGAAAGCGGTGAAAGAGCGAGTGGATACCTCTTTTTCTGTCAAACTTGCGCTTGGCGACAATTTGTATGGGCGTGTTCAGGCTGCCATAGACGGCGGGGCTCATGCGATAACCTTGAGCGATACCATTTCGGGCATTGCATTCGATAACATAAGTGGCGAGGCTGTTCTTAACGGGGTGTGTGGATACTCTGGGCCAGGGCTCAAGCCGCTGGTGCTTGCCGCGATCTATAACCTGCGCAAACGGGGGCTGACGATCCCGATACTGGGATCGGGAGGTGTACAGGATGGTAATGACGTTCATGAGTACATGCTTGCAGGTGCGAATACTGTGCAAGTTTACACCGCTCTTCATCGGCATATGTACAAAACACTACGGCGTATCGTTCTTGAACATGCCCAAATCACGATGTCAAAATAAGGTATTAAAAAAGGGACAATATCATGAGCAATCAAGTGAGAGAATTTGCAGAACTGACCAGCGAGCAGGTTTTAACCGCAGTTGAAGGTAAGACTTTGATATGGCCGATTGGCGGTATTGAGCAGCATGGGCCTCATCTGCCGTTGAATGTGGATGCCGTGATCCCTGAAGCATTTGCCCGCGTGTTGGCGAATGATATTGGTGGGTTCACATTGCCGGTACAGCCATTATCGGTAAGATCATTGCCACAGAGTGGAGGGGGACTTGAATTCCCTGGTACGATTTACATTGATGGACCAACATTTACAACTTATATGGGCCGGGCAATTAAGGGCTTATGTTCATTACCTTTCAAGCAACTTGTGATTATTAATGGTCATTACGAGAATGAAGGTTTTATTTTCGAGGCGGTAGATGAATTACGGACAGTGGGTCACTTTAAAGATCGTTCCGTTATCGTGTTTAGCTGGTGGAGTTTGGTGTCTGATGCCTGGACTCGTGAACATTTGACCGATTTTCCCGGCTGGCACGCTGAGCATGCAGGGATAACAGAAACGAGTTTGATGCTTCATTTGCGCCCAGATTTGGTGAGAGCTGAGCGGGTTGACCATGATAAACCACCGCGTGCAGGGATTTATCAGATACCGATTAAAGAAGAATTTTCAACGAGAGGGGTTCTTTCTAAAACATCTAGTGCGAGTGCAGAGATCGGTTCACTCATTTTCGAACATGTCAGGCAGCAAATATTGGAACTTGTTACTGCGGATTAACCCGCTGAATATTACTGCATTTTTTTGGTTTTACCCTGTCTGCCTGGAAAAGAGCTTACCGTTTTTATCAATGGGGGCCTTTTCCAGTAACAGCTATATATAGCGGTATTCCACTTTTCTCATCATTCTGGTGTCTCTGGGACATAAACCAAAAACAAATTTCCTGATACTTTTTGGGGTTCCGAATCACATTGATAATGCCTGTGACAATAAAATCACGGGCATTATCAGACATCTCTTAATCGATATTTTTTGTAGCTATCAGCTATATCTATGTTTAGGTTGATATTTACCCCATTTAGTTTCAGAAAAGACTTCGCTATGGGCTACAAGCTCTCCTTCTTTCCAAAATTTTAGGTTTTGTTGAACTTCTGCTACGTCCTTATGCCGATATAACCAACGTAGCTCACTGGATGTTATACTTGCTCCATGACCACTTTTTGATATAACTGTCTTGATATCATCACCAATAGTATCAATCAGAAAATGAACAGGCGCTTTCCTCTGAAGTAGCTGATACTCTAATCCAGCTTTACTTGTTTTTTTCCAAAGAAGTTTTCCTAATTCATCTATTCTTTTATTTCCATATGGTTTTTCTTTCAATTCGGATGCTAATTCATTTGCCAGATTATCACCTGCAACATTATATTTATCATGTTTTGATAAAAATTTCTTAAACTCAATAACACGTTCGTGGTCATGTGTTTCTTTTTTTATATTTTCGTCATTAGAATAGACTTTGGGATTTAAATTATCCCAAACGGCATTTGTTATGTCATTTTGTATCAATATATTCCTTTTGATTTCACTCCTTCTGCCAAAAACTCTAGTTAATTTAGAAAGAAATCCCCCTGAAGCGGTTTTACGCTTATATCCTTTTTTTTCTAATTTCTCCAATGCATCTTTTCTGGGTTCGTCCAAACCATATAAAATATCTCCCTTTTTAAATACTTTTATCAGAGATTGATTTTCTTTCCGAGATTCAGAAGACAGACCTTTTGAGTCATTAAGTAGTACAGGGTTATTCCTCACCATCTGATACAAATTTAGCCCATCGACTGTTCCTGCTGGGTCGGCACTTAACCACCGTCCTACCCACGGTTGATAATATCGATATCCGTAATAATACAACCCTGTGGCATCCCGTTCTTTGCCTGAATAGCGGATAGTTTTGTAATTAGCTTCTGTTTGGCTGTTTGCTGCCCACAGCGCTGTACCGCCAAATGGATAGTACTCTTCCTGACTGATAATTTGTCCCTTATCATCCAGTTCAAGCTGGCTGGAGCCGATAAGATTATCGTAGCTGTAACGCATCTGATTGTTGCTGATATCTTTTGGTTTGCCGCTCTCCCAATGTAACACCCGCACCTGTGCGCGGCCTGCTTCACCGATTGTAATGACTTGTAGATCCTCTGTTGTTTTACTGATTGAGCCAGTGGTACGTAGCTCAAGGTTCGGCAAATAAGTTACTCGTTGCTGTTGTGTGCTGTTTCCGGTCTTCTGTTCACTGATTTTTAGCCGCCTCATTCCATCGCTGCCATAGCGATACCATTCTTGGTCATTATTACTGCTATTGTCCCATGCCTCCTGTTGCGATTTTTCTTGCGGTTTTTCTGGTGGTTTTTGGCTTCGTGTTACCAGTATCGCTTGTTGTAACTCACCCCGTGTATTCCAATTCAGGTTTTGCTCCCGCATCCAGATCAATGTATCCACTTGTGCCGGGTCATCAACCCGTGAATTCAGTACTGCCGGGTTCAACGTCTTCTGATGATTGTCCGTATCGAACCATGAATCCATTTCTGCCAGTTTATCAGTCAGTTTATTCCTTACCGCCCGGTGCAACGTCTTCTGATGGCCGCCCGCATCAAACCATGAATCCACTTCTTCCGGCTTATCAGTCAGCGTACTCAGCACCGCCCGGTTGCTGTGGTTCGAGACTGTAATACCTCTGGTGTGGTTGTTTTGGCTGGCAGATGTACGATGCTGGATTTTGGTCAGATTACCGCCATCGTCGTAGGTATAATTGCGGGTATATTTGGTATAGGTGTTGTTATCAGAAGTTAGTGGGATTATCGGAAAGGAGATGCTTTGCTGACGAATATTCGCCATTTCACGCCCTGTCGCGCTGATAAGCTGATACAGGGAATCGTAGGTATAGGTATTCTCTGGTTTTACTTCCTCATTTTTCCAGAAGCGGGTGGCTTCTGCATTATTACGAATGCTGATGATATTCCCCACAGGATCATATTTATAGCGTAAATCCTGCAACTTTTTGGCTTCTGGTTTACCGTTGTTTGTACGTTGGGTGGTGATACCTATCAGACGCTGAGTTTGCGGTTCATAAGTGTATTCGGTGATAACGTTGTTGCCGTGTTCTTCACGTAATTTCTGTCCGGCGGCGGAATAGGTCAAGGATTTAACAATAATCTGCTCATTCTGGTCTTTCACGGTCAGCCAGCTTGCTTTTAATTGCCCGGCCACATCATAGGCCAGACGTTGCATGTTGCCTTTCGCATCAGTCTGAGTCAGTAAAGCGCCGGTGGAGTCACAGGTACTCTGGGTAGTATAGATTTCATTGGTTAGTGCGTTCTGCCAGGTGGTTTCGTTATCACCTGCCCAGTTAGCTTCTCCCTTGCCATTCTTATCATCCAGTAATTGCTGGGACTGTGATAAAACGGTACCCGTCAGCGACAGGCTTTCTGGTCGGGTGACTCCTGCCATATCGTAGTGATGTACACACTGCCCGGCAAGGTTATGAGCTTTCACCGTTGGCGTATTCTCGGCCCAGATAAGGTGTTCGGTGATGCGGGGTGTTTTTTCCTCTGGTGCTTGTTCGGTCACTGATAACAGACGACCGGGCAGAGAAGGGGATTCATATTGTCGGGTTTGTCTGGCACCTGTTGCGGTTACAGTCAGTATTGGACGGCTTTCAATATCATTTAGTGTGACAGTGCGACCGGCATCGGCGCTTTCTGTACACAAAATATTACCGGTCAAATCATATTGCCAGAGAAAGTTAGGTTTTATCGTGTTGTCTTTCTGTTTGGCTTCATACAGGCGCGGGTCAATACTCTGGATCAGGTGCCCGCGGGTGTCATATAGATGGCGGGTGATAAGTGTATCGGTAGTACCGCTTGCGGTAGAACGGCGAAAGTTGATGTCACGAATAGTCAGGCCACGATTATCCTGGACGTTGACTGTAGGGGTATGTTGATAAAATTTGGGGTCAAAGTTTTCCATGATTTACCTCTTTTGTTGTGTTGTTGTGATATTCCCGTTATAGCGGGAGACAGAGGACTTCTTATTGCAGCGAAAATCCTCCATTATTTTCCTCCCTGATGCATAAGAAGGCGACGCCAGAGCCAGCTCAGCCCGGTACTTCCCGTTGTGCCGAATAGCCCGGCAATTGCAAAAGTCATATAGATGCTGCCGCCACTTTCAAAACTCAGTAATCCTCCCAGGATACCAGTAAAACAGGAGATGATGAGTTGGCATAGGACGTTAATCCAACTCCATTTGTATTGTTTGTTCTGTATATCAATGAGGTATCTTACTAATCCGCCCCAAGCCGCAATAAAACCAATGATCAACCAGATAACAAGTTGAGTATCTGACGGCATTTTTAACGACACTTTTCACCTCTATCTATGCTTCCCGCCCGTTAGCCGGGCGGGGTTTATCAAGTTACATGTTTACCTCAGCTGCTGTATCATTTTCATCTTCACTGACAGTAAACCAGGGAGTAAATAAGGTTCGACGAAACCAGCCTTTTGCGGTGATAACCTTAATTTCCCGACCAACGGGATCATAGACGTGGGTATCGGCATAAGCCTCTTTTGCCTGCCGGGCTTTGTCATCACTGACATAACGCCAATCATTGAGGAAATAGGGCTGATAAGTTCGTATCGGTTGTCCTTTATTGTCATATTCCGTCCGTCCAGTCACCGCCCAGCGGCTCTTGGCATTCTCTGTTTTCGTGACCAAAGAACCGTCTTTGTTACGTTGCCAGGCCATACCTGCCTCATGTCGGGCGGCTGCTTGCAGCAAGCGGCCAAAGCCATCACTGAATACGACTTGTTGACGGATTTGTTGCTCGGAATCATGGTTATAACGATCCGTGGTCAGCGTGAGGCTATGAGGGGGTAAACGGGTGCTGTGATGTAGTGGGCTGATTAACTGGGTGGCTGCACTTTGGCTTTGTACCCAGCGACGATGGGCCAATGTGCAGATATACCCGTCTTCAGTGATGATCCCGGATTTATACAGTGTTTGCCGGTCTTGCTCTGTCAGTTTATTGAGGGTTTGTTGACTTAATACCGGCATCCAGCTTTCCGGTGCATAGACCTGACATCGTGCTACAGGTAGTGGTCCTGTCAGGTTAATGGCTGTTTCCACACTGGCTGGTGGAGAGAACGGCATCTGTTCCGGTGATGAGTAACCGGTCATCCTACCGTTTTCAGTTCCCCAAAAGCGCTGTGTTACCTGACGGCCCAGTGCATCCAGCGTGATAAGGTGCTCATTGTCATTGATATCAGTGAGTTGCTCGGGAGCCAGAAAACGCCAGTTATACTTGGCTGATGTTGTCAGGCCAGCCGCATCTTGCGTTTTTGTCACGACACAATAGTTTGTATCCCAGGTTAGTGTGATTTTTCCTGTGAGTTGTGTGTTGCGCTGCGTTTGTGGACGCCAGAACTGCGCAGCAGTTCCGTAATCGATGTAGCCGTGACGGGCTGTCCAGACTTTGCTTTCCCCAGCATGAGGGAACAGGTAATCTGATTGTTGATACCCGGATTTCTCCAGCGTTGTGGGCAATTCCTCAGGTGCGATACTTCCATCAAACGCTGACAATGTGGATTCATCGAATACCGTCGTCTCTGTAAAGGCAATCAATGCCTGTCGTGTCGGTGTATTACTTTGCCCGCCGGTATAAAATGTTCGCTGCTGGCCGAAGTATTTACGCAGTTTGTCATATGCAATCAGAATATCTTTATCACATAAGGTTTCCAGGTTTAAACCACGGTTAACTTCATCGTATTTAACTTCATCATGTTTGATCTCATAAGTATCAGTGCGGGTGCTATCCGGTAATCCCAGCACCCGAACGGTATTGTTGGTCAGATGGTGCCAACTGAACTGTTGATAAGTCAGCCGCAATTTGTGTTGCTGGTCATCATAGCTGTTGGTAAACAGTGTATCAGGCAACATATCCGGATACGGGCTTATTGTGGGCTGATTGCGGCGTGGGTACTGTATTGAAACCTGTTTCAGTGGTTGTCCAAATAGGTCACTGGACAGAGTGATGCTCTGGCTGCACTGTGGGTCACTGGCAATACGTTCATAGTAATAGTGACGGCTTTCCGCTACCGATGGCCAAAATACAGGATTTTGGTTTTTTGTATTCTGTAATCGGCGTACCTGTGGACGGAATTCAGTGACAGTATAGGGAACCTTTTTTTGTGCGCTGCTATCCAGTCCGTACAGTTCACTACGCAGTGGCTGACCTTTCAGCGCCCGGTTGAACCAGTATAGGTCGTGACTATTCTCTGGTATTAGGGAAACATCCTTGCCATCTTTCCAGACAGTAAAGCGCGGTGTAAAACCGGCAAAAGCCTGATTATCGCCACGCCAATACTCTGCCGATAATGCGCTATCTATCACGGGCAGTCCGGTGGCATACCAGTTTTTGGTCAGGGCTGGTGGTGTCCGTTCTGGTGCGCTACCTTGAGCCAGTTGATGGCTGTCTTTCTGTTCAACATAACCAAACCCGCGAAATTCCCGCTCATGTCCATCCCAGGCACCGTGAGCATAACTCAGAGCAGTCACTAATTTGTTACCGCTGATTTCATCCTCTGTTTCCGTTTTCCATAGGGTGTGTACCGGGAAGGGCAGATAACAAACTGGTGTTTGTCCAGCATCCTGTGCCTTGGCTTTTTCATCCAGCCAGAATTGGGCAGAGCTGCGGTAATGCAAGATGTGGCGAGCGCCCATATTGTTATTCATTTCACTGAGCAGCCATGGTTTCTTGTTCGTCAGATCACAGCACCAGTGATGGGGAGACATATGCGGGACGCTCAGTATCAAACTGGCTACCCCAGCCCCCTGCACATCGGCTACTTGCAACTGACAGGTGCTATCAAAACGTAGACCATTTGGGAAGGGTAATGTCACAGGTTTAGCAAAACTGTTGCCACTGTTATTGAGGAAGATATCTAGGCAGTTTTTGTGAACATAAATCAGGTCAGTTGGACCGCTGCCATCCAGGTCAGCCAGATAAACCTGCGCTGGATTAAACTCAGTTGTTGGCTGGCTGAATCCCGGTAGGGTGATGGTGATTGGCTGACCAAATCGTCCGTGCCCCAGATTCGGCCAGCAGGTGACTTTAGTCGCACTGACTTCAACCAGATGCGCTTGACCGGAACCCAGTACATCACTAAAAGCCACCAACTTACGGGCATCGGCGCCCGGTATCGGCAGGGTTACGTCACCGGATTGCACCACATCCTGCCCTTTGGTAAAGCCGTCGCAGGTATTGGCATACAAGCGCACACTTTTAGGGCCGATCAGCACCAAATCAGACAACCCGGCCCCCATTAGATCTGCCAGTTGCGCACGGGGATGAGTATATTCTACCGGTAGGGCGTTGAGTGGGGTAAAACGTGTCCAACTACCATCCGGGCGTTGGCTGTGGTATCCCCGTAACCCCGGTCCGGTGATAACCCAGTCAAGTTGTCCATCTCCGTTGATGTCTACCAGTGATGCGTTGTTTTGTAAGGAAGGGATGACAGACAAAGGTTGTATTTTCTCCCAAGTGACAGCATTTTGATTATCTCCTGTCTGACGCTGTGGCGCGCGGTACCACCAGGCTCTTTTATCTTGATATAGCAGACCGGGTAATCCCTCGCCTTTTAGGTCAACCAGTTGCCAGCACTGAACGGTATTGAAGTTTGCCAACACATCCATCGGTTGCCAGCTAGCGTTCTGTTTCGGTGAAAAATCCTGATATGCCAGCTCTAGTGGTGGCAAGGTGACGGCAGGACCGTCTTGTTTGTGTCCCACTCGACGAACGAATACCAGCGTGCTGGCTATTGCGCTTTCGTCATAATTGAGTATTAGGCGTGAAACCAGCGAGGGTTCATGCTCTTCTGTCTGGTTATCCAACGCTTGCAGGTTATGATACATCAGTACCTGACGGCATAAGCGGCGGGTACGAATCTCAAAGCCATATTCATAACGAGAAAAACAATCCTGACGACAAAGCCAGCCACCCGGTGCTGTAAATTCTGGCGGCGCTTTCAGGTTGTTACTGCGTTCGCCATAATCAAATATCAGATAGAACAACCAATTTTTTTGTGAGAGCGCGCTGCTATCCAGACTGGGTAACGTTTCGCTAGCTGTCAGGTTGCCGTAATACACCATGTGTAGATAACGTTGCGCTGTGACCTGTGGATGGTCTGTCATTTCATCTGCTTCGCAACTTGTGTCATCTTCGGGGAGATATTGATAATAAATTTGTTCACCACGCGGTGACACGGAAGCTTCCAGTAACCATTGCGCTGTTTGTGAGATTTCTGATGGGTTGCTGATCCGCGCCTGAGGCGATTTACCCAGTAGATGTACCTGTCCGTCGGGGCTATATATCAACCAAAAGTCTGTTTCGCTTTCTGTCTTAGGTTGCCAGTACTCCAATTGGCTGAAATGGCTTTCCAAACGGGAACGGTAGCCAGTAACAGTAAAAGTGGTATCCAAGCCGGTATTTTTTAAGTAAGGATTTTTTAATATGGATTCATCGCGAGGTTGATCCGCGATGACCAGTACTTCACCTTCTGGTCCCAGAAAGGTATCGGTTTCGTCATAGTGGGGAACACCAAAATGGGTACGGCGGCGGATAGTCATAACTCCACAATCCCAGCCCAGACCAAACGGGCTGTTACCGGCACCACTGTTGTAATTCAGCGTGAGGGCGGGGGCATAGCCGCGTCCGGCTGAAATAGGTAATGGCAGAGACAGTGCAGCCATACCATCCGGTCCGCTGGGTGTTAACGCTTCACCCATACCCGTGATAGCGCCTCCCCCTTTAGGCAATGACAGTTCCGTAATACTGAAATTTTGTGAATTTTGCATGAAAGACTCCTTGCAGGCCCCACTTAGGGGCCTGTTTTAGCACTGAGTTGAAATCGTTATTGGCGAATGGTGTAGCGAATATGCAGAATGATGTCGCTTAGACTCTCCAGCATGGTTTTTTGTTTACCGGTTGCATTCGGGAAACTGAGCGTTAATGTGCCTTGATCAACGTCAATCCCTTCAAACGGCAGGAATTTGCTATCGTTGAAATCAAGCTGGAACTGACCGCTGTCATTCATGCCGTGGGAAACCGCCAGTGCTTGACAGCCTTTGGCTAATCCTGCTTTATTTCCGTAAGACAATATTGCCTGCACATCCTGATATGGCCCTAACAGAGCTGGCAGGGTGACGCTGATCTGTTTAATACGTCGAATGTTGCCTACATCACTGCCTTCCGGGTAGTCTTTACGGATTTGCAAATCAGCTAACGAAATGGACGCTTGTAGTGAGGTTTGGGCATCTCCTGTACCAAACTTCAAGGTATTATTCCCGCTAGTAGCACTGCCTGATCCATCCTTCACCCATTTTGCAATTTCCTCAGTCAGGAAAAATTTACTGTTACCATCTTTATAGATTTTGGCTAGCGAAACGGTACGTTCTACCTCCAATACGCGTTGATCTTGCCTCAAATGGGCATCTTCCATCTGTGCCAGATTTAACATCAAGGTTTCACCCGTGAGCAGACCGGCATGGGTTCCCTGCCAGGCGCCAGGCTTAATGAAGCTTGCGTTGGTTTCATTAGTCTCCCAGCGATAGGCCATTTCAGCCATCAGACAACGCGATACGGCCAGGTCGTAGAACTGGAAGTAAATGGCGGCTAGTCGGCCACGTAACCAGTTGAACAGAGCCTGATTACTGAACTTACGTTGCAGGAAGGTCAGTTGTGCATGGGTTTGTTCCTGCTGGGTTTTCAGGCTGGTTTTCTGTAATATCGCAGCTTCCCGGCGTATTGTCAGTGAGCTGAGTTGAGCATCAATTTGTTTCAGCTCGGCTTGTGCATTATTACGCTGGATTTCCCATTCCTGACGGCGGCGACGCCATATTTCAGATTGCGAGACTTTATCGGCCTCAATTAATAAACCGTCTGCGGCAATGCCTCCACCAATAGCAATCGCATTGGCGATAGCACCATAGTGTGATCCCCCGACGGCCATACCGTAGATATTCGGTACCATATCCAGTGCAGCAGCAGCCATATGCAGACTTTTCAATCCGGCGGTAATACCTTGGGAAGCCACTCTCATATTCAGCGCTTGATGTTCACCAGCGTTAATATTTTCATCATATAATTTGCTGTAGCTGGTAAAGCGTGATTGTGCTTCCATGCGTGTTTTTTCCAGCACAGTTTTTTCAGCATCCAACTCTTCAATAGTTTTGTCTTGTACGCTGAGATTGGCCAATATCAGTTCTGCCGCCTGATTCTGTAATAGTGTATTTAATGCCTCAGCATCCTGACGTTCGATAATATTTTGTAACGTGGAGCCGAATTGAGTGAGCTGGCTTACCATGCCGCGTGCGTTTTCCAGCATGTGTGGGAAACGCCACAGTGACATAAATGACGTCGGCAGACTGCTTCCGCCCTGTGTACTGGCAACAGCAGCGCTGAGTAATGCTTTTGGATCTGCCGGTGTGGCGTAAATAGGCAGATGCAAGGGCTGGCCGTCGATAGAGAGATTATGACGCAGGTTATACAGTCGTTGTTCCAGTGTCTGCCAGTAGTTCAGCATTACTTCATTGACCTGTGGCAGGAAAAGATCTGTCGGGTTGTTGTGCTGCTCGAAATCATTTTTTTGCAGAGCGGCTATTGCACGGGAGTGCTCCTTTTGTCTCTCTGGATTAGCGGCATCATTTAGACTCTTATCATCCCATGTTGAATTGAGTGACAGATGGGGTTTATCGCCTAACAGATGCAGTGCCTGCATGTACCACATTTTGGCTTCGTTGAAGGTGTCCCGCTCCAGCTGACGATAAGCGTAGTCTCCACGCGCCATCAGTAGGTCAAGGGTGCGCATAAAAGTGGCGACTTTATAGTGCATTGGGTCGTGTTGCGCTACGGCATCAGGATCGACCGAATCCAGCGGATCATCGTTCCAGCTGGTGTCTTCCTGTAATGGGCGGACATTCCAGTGGTAATCCTGAACCTTATCATGCTTAATATAACCGGATGGGTTCCAGACATATTTCAGCCAACGGTTAGCTTCATCGAAATTTTGTTCGTGTAGCAAACGTTGAGCAATTAACATCGGGGTGTAGTAGAACAGTTCCCAGAAATAGAGGCTGTTAGCGCCGCTGAAATCCATGGGTTCGCTGTTAATATCTTTCAGAACATTAGCGTTCTCGAAATGAGATGAAGTGCATTTAGAATTTTTTGTTACCTGACTTTGAGAGTCTATAATAAAGCAAGAGTCAAAAGAATGGTTTCCTGAATCCGAGTTTTTATTTTTGAAGGTCATATAAACCTTGGCGTGATAATCAGGGCCTGGTTGAATCACAGGAGTCCCACGATTATTAGCATTGGGAAGAGCTACAGATTCTGTAATAACCTCAGGAAGATTATTGGGGAGTATAATCATAGGGATAAATAATGTAATGCTTATACTTTTATCGCCGAGTTGTCCTGAGTAGATAGTATATGAATTACTATCAGCAAGATATTTAACATGAAGCTTAAACCAACGTTCATCACCATGTATTGTCGGATTATATTTAGGAAGTGTGAAATTAGCGAAGAATCCTTCCCCTAGCTTGGGTTCTTGAATCTTCTGGGTTTCCATACTTAAAATAGTATCGATCCCAGCGTTGGCGCGGCTAATTAATTTACGGGCAAACAGGGTATTAAGGCGAGTACGATAGGCTCCCCATTGCATATATTGTGCCCCATTTGAATCGTGGTGAAGGGTCAGGACATCATCGACATTCGCTTTTTTGATAATACGAATACTGAAATGTTCTTCGCCTAGATGACGCTCCTTCTGACCATTTTCAAA
The DNA here is from genome assembly GCF_042879375.1 of Photorhabdus sp. RM323S. NCBI lineage: Bacteria > Pseudomonadati > Pseudomonadota > Gammaproteobacteria > Enterobacterales > Morganellaceae > Photorhabdus > Photorhabdus sp. RM323S. Next base: position 61,914 of record NZ_JBHFKZ010000019.1, on the reverse strand, counting down.
TGCATCAGCAGATGCTGTAAAAGTGACATCAATACTTGCTTCATTATTTTTAAATACCAGCGTGGAGACATCTATTTGGTCGAGATCATTAAACTGATAACACATTTCTTCGAAACTGAGTGGCGGCTTAACTGGAACTTTGTCATGCGCTGTATATATTTTATTTTCTAACTCACCATTCTCCTTCACTTTTTTCACTATTATTTTAACGCTTGAAGGCTGAATATTTGCATTAATAAATACTGGTCCTGAAACATCGGTGTCAATACCGCCGTGGTCATCCATATAGAAATATGCTTTGAATGGATCGTCGTTGCTATGTTTATTCTCAATATAACCATAATTACCACTAATGTTACCGCCAGTGGTTGTAGACATTTCTTGTGAACCAGAGGGAAGGTTAGGGAACCAAGCTCTGACAAAGTTAGTGGTACTTTCCCGATAAAACAGCAGTTTCCCTTTTTCGTGCTTGGTGGTGTCTTCGCATTGATAAACGGGGTAAATGAATTTTTTATTTGATAAGTTATTCGGGTTAATACCCAGCGTGGTGTAAATAATAAATTTATCACCTGGCTTACCGTATTTCTTCATTAGGTTGCATTGATTGCGTTGCCGGCCCACTAGTCCATTATGGATAATTCTTAATTTTGGTGAAATCTGGATTTTTGAATTATCACTTGAGTTGCGGGTAATCAGGATACTCCCACCATACACCATACTCAAGTAGCCTTCTCCCCAGTCATAACCGTTATTGTTTACTGATAGAGGGATTTCATAGCTTTCTGCATAGCGGTTATTTACTCTTATGACATTGTTGGTATCAAACTGTTTATGAGCATTAGGTCTGTAACTTTCAGGTGTCATTTCCTCAGGAGACATATTGGAAGTGATATACAGCCCTTTTATTGGTGCTTTTTCTGTATATTTATCTAATTCCCCCTGTTTTTTATAAAATATAACCAGCAATTTATCTTTGCCTTGATAACTTGCACAATAGAGTCCTGGTGCTTCATTTTTTCCCAGTGTTAAATCAGATATTTTGCTATTCGCATCAAAGGTGATTGGCGTGTTCCAGGTACGGTCATAGCGAATATGCGCCAGTTTTAGTTCATAACGGAAACTCTCGGTCGTTTTACCGCCTTCATGTGTAGCAATCCTTTTTTCTTCCAGCCAGATTATATATAAACGAGATTGGTAGATTACCGGGCGGATAGTGTCTTTGTAGGGGTTAATCGGGCAGTCAATTTTGTGCCATTCACTCCAGGCATTAGCGGGGAATTTACCTTCACTGAATTTACTGTGATCCACACTGCGCCAGTAATATTGATTAACGTCTGTTTTACTGTGTCCGATAAAATAGGTTAATCCTTGGTTATTATTAATGTTGTCATGATAGGCGCTGATAACTTCCAGGTTAGCCACTTGTTCGAACGACGTTAGGTAAGACTTAAAGGCATCTTCTACGGTATCGGTATTCAATTGACTTTGGCTGATGGATTGCAGCAGTGCATCCATCATTTTTGTCTGTCCGATACGCATCGTCGGATCGATGTAATTTTCAGGATAGTAAGCGAGCTTAGATATGCCGGCCCAGGTGCTGTAGCGTTTGTTGTATTTATCCCAGTCTTTAAAGAATGGACGGCTGGTGACATTCGTGACGATGTCCCCTTCCATGTTTTTTAATGTTCGGTTCACATACAGTTGAATACTGGCGATGGCTTCGGCAATCTCTGTGGTTTTGATAGCGGCGGAAACTTGGTTATCAATCAGTAAGTATTGATATAGATCATCACGGTTTTTAATTACCGTATGTTTTCTTTCTTGTCGATCTTTTTGGTTATGAGAATAAATATAGTATGTACTTAATGCGGCGCTGCGAGATTCATCCAAAGACGCATGCAGGGCATTGGCTTTTTGGGTGTCTAGTCCGGCGGTTAATATCGAAGCGACATTTTCCCATTTGGTGTAGTCAGCGGAAGATTCTATGTCTAATATTTGCGCTAGTTCAGAAACACCTTGTGGAGAGATGTTCAATTGAAGCGAGATGTTAATCCACTGTAATAGGCTGTCGATAGATGGCCAATTGGAGAAATCAGCTTGTGCTTGAATACTGGCTTGCTCCAGTAGATTTTTATCAAGATTCATGGCGTTAGCCAATATTTCTGCTGTTAATGTTCGCTTTTCAAATTCGGTTAGTACAGAAGAGGCTTTTTCACCCAGAGAATTAACCCAGTCAGAAAAACGCGTTAGTGTTGTCAGCGTTAATACATCATGTTTTGGTGTCATCTCGGTTTTAGTGACAAAACGTTGAGGGTTTTTCACAAACAGATTTAAGGCGTTTTCGTTAAGACCAGTGGAACGGTAAATCAACGCCAGTTGTGCCAGGCATTGGCAATACTGGACAGCCTGTTGAATTAGTGTAGTTGATTCAGTTGTTTTCGATTGAGTTTCAATGGGGTTTTTCCGCAACCAGTTCCAGAATGAATCTGCCGTCATTTTGTTTTCTTTGCCAGAGCTTAGTTTATCTGCCCAAGTCAGCACGGAGAGAGCAACATTCTCAGATGGCAATTGCAGAGCGGCGGCGATGTAAGGAGATATGGCTTTGGGCAGGTTTTCCTTAGCTTTCTTCAGCTCTTCCTCGGCATCTCTCTCTTTGGATTCTTCCTGCTTTTCTTTGGCTTCCTTTAGTTCCTCCTCTGCTTTCAGCATCTTTTTGTCAAAATCTTGCAAGCCATTGTAGATGCTATCCAGAAGGTTGTGTATTTCTGGGGTTAGTGTTTCGTTATATTTATCGGTCGTCATCACAAACAGCTGATATACACTCCATTTTCGTGTACGTAGCCAGCCAGTGACGGCATTGAGTCTGTCAATTAGAGCAGCCAGATTATCATGGGTAATCTCAGATAAATTAGTTATTCTTTCACCCATGGCTTCCAACAGTAAACTCAGTTCATCAATAGTTAACTGATGGATGTCTGCCAGTAATTTGGTTAGATCGGGATGAGAAGGATTTTCTGAAATGGGTGCTTTGCACAGTACTAGTGCAGTCTCAGCATCAATACCATAACGTTGCATATAGCCTTTAACACGAAAAGTTTTCTTTAATACCTCTGTATTGATATTTAGGTTCTCATTGACGCTGAAGGTAATTTTTTCCAATACCAACGGTGGCAGGTTTATAGCTTTATATAAACGAATAAACTTATTAAGTTTTAATAGAGGAAAGTAGTCATAGTTTTTAATAGTAAATGTTACTGTGTCTGGTTGTTTAACTTGATTATTTTCCGACTCAAGACTAATTGTTACTGTATTTTGTTGTTTAATTAGATTAGTTTCTAACGTAATATTATGTGAGAATTCTTGGTTTGAATAAATTTGTATATTTCCCAACTCTTTTCTGTTTAATTTAATTAGTACACTAGTATTAGAACTTATGTTTTCTTTAGTCTTAAAACTTAATTTTAATTTGTTATCTCCGAGAGGGGATAATTTAATATTTTCTATCTTATTGTTGTTGGAGGAATATTCCCAGGTAATCTGATAAACATCGACTGAATTGTTTTGGTTGATTGCCTCAGCGATTTGCTGATTTTCACTGTATTTCTGTTGGAAGAAATTACCTTCTTTATCAATAAATTGAAATTGTTTAAGTTCTTTGTCTGTTAGATTATAGTAACTTTTCAGATATTCCGGTTTTTCTATTAGAGAGGGGTTAATTTTACCAAAATTTTCCTCATAGATATTTCTTGCATTGATTGTAGTAATTTCTTCCACCAAGATAGTAAATAATTTAGGAGAGACAGAAGAATTAATATCCAATAGGGATGCTTGATATTTTAGTTTATCGATAGTTGTTTCTGGTGATGTACTAATGTGTTCAAAGATTGGAGCTTGTAATTGAATAATCTTACGTACGCTTTCATAAGCATCGTGATATGGCATCATGCCAGAAGCGCATAAGGTTGATAACTTTTCCATTACTTGAGCATGATTATGAGACTCAGTTTGAGTTAGTTTTTTAATACCTTTCAGCAGAATATTATTGGACAGAGAAAGCGTGGAAATCTCAGAATCCATATTTTTTTGGCTGAGAGCCAAAGATTGTAAATCAGGACGGCGTGTATCCAGATGATAATCGGAACTATCTGCATGTAAATCCCGTGCCTGACGATAAAGTTCAGTCAAATAAGCGGCGGGAGAGAACATGGAAGAGACTGCGCCTGGAGCTGCATATTTGCTGGCGCGATTGCCAAATTTACTGTTATAGCCTTGCTGGTCAGCATGAGGTGTTATCAGGGCAAGATGTACCGCGTTTTGTAACTGAGGATTGGCACGTTTCAGAATACGGGCTTCATGCAGGCGATTTTTCTTTTGTTCCTGTTGTGCGCTGAGATATGCGCTGAGGGTCTGTGACCATGAGAGTTTGTCGCGTACTTTCTGGCGAAATTCGTCAAAAGAGAGGTGGCAAATTTCGGCTTCGGAATTAAAACCTTTACTTTTCAAAATGTCACTGATATTGATTGTGGGTGTGTTCATGTTTATTCCTTTTAAATGTTAAGTAAATAAAACACTTATGCTGCCCTGCATCGCTTGGATATATAGAAAAGTTATTTATATCCATCAAAGTAAAGGCAACACATATAACGTTCGATAGTGAGTTGAAAATAAACAACGAATAAAAAGCCATCATTCAACTATCAACTATTTCATAACGTTATTATCTATTATTTCTTTAAATGGCAGTGGTAATGCAATAACAAAATTTATAATTACACCCAAAGTAATATAGTTTAGTTACAATAACAAAATGAAATAATTGCATTTGTTGCGTATGGTGTATTATGAAAAATAAGGTGATTAATATTTTGTGGTGAGCAAAGGGAGCAATTAGGAAAGATTCAGGCCCCGTTTAGAGGCCTGTTTTAGTGTCTGGTTGAGAGAGTTAATTAGCGAATGGTATAGCGAATATGAAGAATAATATCACTCAAAGTCTGTAACATGGCTTGCTGTTTGTCAGTCGCGTTTGGGAAGCTCAATATCAATGTTCCCTTATCATCAACGGCAATTCCTTCAAATGGCAGGAATTTGCCATTATTGAAATCCAGTTGGAACTGTCCGCTGTCACTCATTCCATGGGAAACTGCCAGTGATTTGCAGCTTTCGGCCAGCCTGGTTTCACTTCCTCCGTAGGACAGAATGGCTTGTACATCCTGGTATGGCCCTAATAGGGCTGGCAAGGTGACACTGATCTGCTTGATGCGCCGGGTTTCGCCAACAGATGCCGGGTAATCTTCCCGAATGTTCAAATTGGCAAGATTGACTGTGGCTATCAATTTATTGTCATTGAGACGGATGCTATTATTGTCATTGCCCAAGTTATCTTTCTTTTTTTTGAGTAAGTCTGTGATTTCGGCGGCTAAATCAATTCTATCCTTACCAAGCTCCGTATAAACGTCTGCTAATGAAACAGTACGTTCCACTTCCAGAGCGCGTTTATCCCACCTCAAATGGGCATCTTCCATTTGTGCCAGATTCAGCATCAAGTTTTCACCTGCGAGCAGGCCAGCATGGGTTCCCTGCCAGGCACCAGGCTTAATGAAGCTTGTCGTGGTTTCATTCGTCTCCCAACAATAGGCCATTTCGGCCATTAAACAACGTGATACCGCCAAATCGTAGAACTGGAAGTAAATGGCGGCTAGCCGACCACGTAGCCAGTTGTACAGTGCCTGATTACTGAACTTACGTTGCAGGAAGGTCAGTTGTGCCTGAGTCTGTTCCTGCTGAGTTTTTAAGCTGGTTTTCTGCAATACTGCGGCTTCACGGCGCACTGCCAGTGAACCAAGTTGAGCGTCGATTTGGTTCAGCTCGGTTTGTGCATTATTACGCTGGATTTCCCATTCTTGACGGCGGCGGCGCCATATTTCAGATTGCGAGACTTTATCGGCCTCAATCAATAAACCATCGGCGGCAATGCCACCACCAATAGCAATCGCATTGGCGATAGCACCATAATGTGATCCCCCAACCGCCAGGCCGTAGATATTCGGTACCATATCCAGTGCAGCAGCAGCCATATGCAGACTTTTCAATCCGCTTGTAATACTGTGAGAAGCCACTCTCATATCCAGTGCTTGATGTTCACCAGCATTAACATTTTCATCGTATAGCTTGCTGTAGCTGTTAAAGCGTGATTGTGTTCCCAGGCGTGTTTTTTCCAGCACAGTTTTTTCAGCATCCAGCTCTTCAATGGTTTTGTTCTGTATGCTTATATTGGTCAATATCAGCTCTTTTGCCTGATTTTGTAGCAGGACATTTAAGGCTTCAGCATCCTGACGTTCGATAATATTTTGTAACGTGGAGCCAAATTGAGTGAGCTGACTCACCATACCGCGTGCGTTTTCCAGCATGTGTGGGAAACGCCACAGTGACATAAAGGGTTGTGAGAGAGCTGCTCCACCCTGGGAGTTGGCGATAGCGGCGCTGAGCAATGCTTTCGGATCCGCCGGTGTAGCGTAAATAGGCAGATGTAGAAGCTGACCGTCAATAGAGAGGTTATGGCGCAGGTTGTACAGCCGTTGTTCCAGTTTTTGCCAATAGCTCAGCATGACTTCATTGACCTGGGGCAGGAAAAGATCTGTCTGGTTACTCACCTGTGTAGATTCACCCTGTCGTAAGGCTGCTATTGCATGGGAATGTGCCTTTTGCCTCTCAGGGTTAGCGGCATCACTCAGGCTTTTTTCATCATTCCATGTTGAGTTGAGCGGTAGATGGGGTTTATCACCTAACAGATGCAGTGCTTGCATATACCACATTTTGGCTTCATTGAGCGTATCTCGTTCTAACTGACGATAGGCGTAATCTCCACGGTCCAGCAATAGATCAAGAGTGCGCATAAAAGTAGCGACTTTGTAATGCATTGGATCATATTGTGCTACAGCATCAGGATCGATCGAATTTAATGGATCATCGTTCCAACTGGTATCTTCCAGCAGTGGGCGAACGTTCCAGTTGTAATGCTGAATCTGACCGTTCTCAATATAACCGGACGGGTTCCAGATATATTTCAGCCAACGGTTAGCTTCATCGAAGTTTTGTTCGTGCAGTAAACGCTGGGCAATCAACATTGGGACATAGTAGAACAGTTCCCAGAAATAGAGACTATTGGCACCGCTGAAATCCATGGGTTCGGTTCCCAATTTATTTTCTGTAAAAATAGGAACAATATCTTCTTTATAACTTACTGGATAATAACATTTAAAATCAGTTTCATTAATAAACCAAAACCCTCCAATGTTTATTGGTTTGTCAGAATACTTTACAAATAAATAAATCCAATAATAGCTACTCCCCTGCTCATTTCCTGGCTTAGTACTATTACTACCATTTATTACGGATATATAAGTTTCAGAGAGATCAATTAATTTAATGTCATCCTTTAATTCACCCTGATAAATGACATTTTTTTCATCAGGTATTTCTATATTATTCCCTAACATTATTGTGATATTTCTGCTGTTACCGTGAAGATCTGAGCTATATATTGGTAATTTTGCAGTAAAATTATCATTCCATAAAGTAGGCTCTTGAATATTCTGGGTCTCTATATTCAGAATAGTATCAATTCCAGCGGTGGCGCGACTGACTAATTTATGGGCAAACAGCGTATTAAGGCGAATGCGATGGATTTCCCATTGCATATATTGTGCCCCGTTTGCATCATGGTTAATGGTCAGGATATTATCGTCATCCGTTTCTGCTAATGAAGAGATTTCATACTGATTATTCACCTTTATGATGTAATTGGCTTCAGTATTAGTATCAAATTGTTTACAAATGTGAGTTATATAATCTTCAGGATTTGTATCTTCAAATAACATATTTGAGAAGATATGTAGCCCTTTTATTGGTGCTTCTGTTGTATATTTATCCCAGGAATCCTGTTTTTGATAAAACATTACTAGCAATTTATTGTCTTGATGATTTGTACAATAGAACCCTAATTGTAGTAGCTTCTGCTGCTGCTTTATTTCCTGTTGAATCAACTTCTTCAGTTCTTCCAGTCTATCTAAATAGTATTCTTCCTGTAGCTGCGTCTCCAATTGTTTAATTAACTCATCTAATAGCTCTGGTGGCTTTGGTGGGTTCACTATTAAAGGCAGTGGTAGATCCCTATTTCTGCTCGCTTCCTCTTTAGCTCTTTGCGCTCCCTCTATTGTCTCTTCTAACTGTTTTTGGTATTTTTTCAATTGTTCTAATAGCATTAATGTTTTCAAAACAGCAGATATTTTGTCACTCACATCAAAGGTTACTGGTGTGTTCCAAGTACCGTCATAACGGATATGTGCCAGTTTCAGCTCATAATGATAATCTTTTTCGACGGTTTGATTATTATTTTCTGCCTGCTTAACAACCTTCTTCTGCTCCAGCCAAATTAAATGCAGGCGGGATTGGAAGATTACCGGGCGGATAATGTTTTTATAGGGATTTATCGGGCAATCAATTTGGTACCACTCACTCCAGGCGTTAGCAGGGAATTTACCGTCGCTGAATTTATTGTGATCCACGCTACGCCAGTAATATTGGTTAACTTCTGTTTTACTGTGCCCGATAAAATAGGTTAGTCCTTGATCACTATAGGTATTGTCATGATAGGCGCTGACGACTTCCAGATTAGCTACCTGTTCGAACGATGTCAGATAAGACATAAAGGCATTTTCTACGGTATCGGTATTCAGTTGACTCTGGCTGATGGATTGCAGCAGCGCATCCATCATTTTTGTCTGTCCGATGCGCATGGTCGGATCAATGTAATTTTCTGGGTAATAAACGAGCTTAGCAATGCTGGCCCAGGTGCTGTAGCGTTTGTTGTATTTATCCCAATCAGTAAAGAATGGTCGGTTGACAACCTGTGAAACTGCATTTCCCTCCATATTTTTCAATGCCCGGTTTATATATAGCTGGATGCTGGCGATAGCTTCAGCAATCAGCGTGGTTTTGATGGCAGCAGAAACTTGGTTATCAATCAATAAGTACTGGTACAGGTCATCACGGTTTTTAATCGCTGGGTTTTGACTGGAGACTTTACCGATATAGTACTCACTCAATGCGGCGCTGCGAGACTCATCCACAAAAGCGTGCAAGGAGTTGGCCTGTTGGGTGTTCAATCCGGCGGTTAATATCGTAGCTACATTTTCCCACTGATCATAAGTGGATTTTTCAGCCTGTAATTTCATCAGCGCTGAAACGTCTGATGGGGAAATATTCAATTGACGCGCAATATTAACCCATTGCAGGATGGTATCGAGAGATGTCCAGAGGGAGAAATCCTTCTGTGCTTGGGTACTGGCTTGCAATAGCAGATTTTCATCAAGATTCATTGCCTTAGCCAGTTGCTCTGCTGTTAATGTTTCCTTTTCAAATTCGGTTAGTACAGAAGAGGCATTTTCACCCAGAGAATTAACCCAGTCAGCAAAACGTGTCAGCGTTATCAAGGTGGTATGCGTTGGTGCTGTTCCCGCTTTAATGCCAAAGAGCTGCGGTTTTGTGACAAACAGACGTAAAGTGCTTTCGCTAAGGTCGGTGGAACGGTAAATCAACGTCAGTTGTGCCAGGCATTGGCAGTATTGAACAGCCTGCTCTTGTGTTACAGCGGATTTTGGTTGTTTTGGATCGCGTAGAGCCTGCAACCATCCTAAGAATTTTCCGGCTGTTACTTTTCCTGCGCTAGGTTTTAGCTGATCTGCCCAAGTGAGTACATAGTGAGCAACATTTTCAGACGGCAATTGCAGAGCGGCGGCGATATAAGGAGACATTTTCAACAGCAGATTTGCCTCATTTTCACTGTTAAAGCCCTGCAAGCCATTGTAGACAGTATCTAGCAGGTTCTGGATTTCCGGAGTCAGGGTTATGTCATATTTAGTGGTAGTCATCATAAACAACTGATACACACTCCACTTTTGTGTACGCAGCCAACTGATGACGGCATAGAGTTTATCAATCAGAGTCTCCAGAGCAGTATGACTGATTGTAGATAAATTAGTTTTTTCTTCACCTATGGTTTTCAGCAGTAAACTCAATTCATCGATAGTTAACTGATGGATGTCCGCCAGTAATTTCGCCAGATAAAGATGAGAAAGATTCTCTATATTGTTGATTATCCTCCCATCAGAATTGTCACGGTTGGCAATCTTTAGCAGGCGATAGAGTGAGGTATCATCGACATTAAAAGCACGTTTAAGCACAGTGTTTTTCCAGTCGCTGGTACCACTTGGATTTAAATCAATCATCTCCTCACTCTTGTCGGAAAAAACCTGACCATTTAGTTTTGGAGTATTAAACAAACGATCAAACTGGCTGGAGTGGTCGTCATGGGTATTTTTTGAAATTGGTGCTTTGCACAGTATTAGTCCAGTCTCGGCATCAATACCGTAACGTTGCATATAATATTTAACGCGAAAGACTTTCTTTAATACTTCTGCGTTGATATCTAGTTCCTGATTGATACCGAAGACAATTTTTTCCAGTACTGCTGGAAGAAGTTTTGTTGCATGGGACAAGAGAATGGTTTTATTAAGTTTTAACAGAAAAATTGCAGGTGAATAATTCTGAATTTGGAACTTGGCATAAGATGAGTCAGATATATCTGAATGGCTATTTTCTTTATAACGATAACTTAAAAGAATAAATTCTTTTTGAATGTCTTCTTTGGCTAATTGAAACCTTGGGGAAGAATAATTCGTGTTTTCTAGGGTCGTGTTGTTATATATACCTGTGAGATATTTAGACTGAGGAGAGTTGAGTCTAATACTAACTTGCCCAGCTTTTTTCTTATAGCTAATATCAACATAAAAATGCTTATTTTGAATAGGGTGTAAATTCATGTAATTGAGGTTGTTATAATTTGAGCCAGGTGTTCGTGTTATACGACTCAATTGTATTTTACCTGACGTATCAATGCTTATATTAATAAGCTGATTATTTGTATAAGTAGAATTACTTTCTATTAATATATATTTTAAAAATTGTTCTAATTCTTCATTGGTTAAATTGTAATAGTATTTCAAGGCATCCAGAGTGAGAAGTTCTGCTAGCTTTATATCCCCAAAGTTTTTCTTAAACTTCTCATTTGCATTAGTTTCGGTGATCTCTTCCGTCAGAGTATTAAATAATTCAGGCGAGACAGAAGCATTAATTCCCAGTAGGGAAGCTTGATACATCAGATTGGCGATAGTTGTTTCCGATGATGTACTGACTTGTTCAAACACCGGAGCCTGTAATTGAATAATCTTACGTACTCTTTCATAAGCATCGTGATATGGCATCATGCCAGAAACGCGGAAATTGGGTAACGCTTCCATTACTTTAGTGTGGCTGTCCAGATTGAACAGAGTTTCAATATTCTCCGGCAGCTTGTCCTTGAACAAAGGTGCAATATCTTTCAGCAGCTTGTCCTTGGACAGAGTTTTAATATGCTCCAGCAGTTTATTCTTAATACCCTCCAGCAACACCTTATTGGACAGAGAAAGCGTGGAAATCTCTGAATCCATATTTTTTTGGCTGAGAGCCAAGGATTGTAAATCCGGGCGGCGTTTATCCAGATGATAATCGGAACTTTCCGCATGTAAATCGCGAGCCTGACGATAAAGCTCAGTCAGGTAAGCCGCGGGAGAGAACATGGAAGCAACTGCGCCGGGGGCTACATACTGGCTGGCACGGCCACCAAATTTACTGTTATAACCTTGCTGATCGGCATGAGGCTCTGTAATGGCAAGATGTACCGCATGTTGTAATTGAGGATTGGCGCGTTTGAGAATACTCGCTTCATGCAGTCGGTTAGCTTTTTGTTCCTGCGGGGTGATTTCCAGGAGTTCGGGCGTGAGTGTACTCATGTTGATTCCTTTTAGATGTTAAAAATAAAACACTTATGCTGCCCTGCGTATCATGGATACAATAAAGAAGTTATTGATATTCATTAAAATAAGGCAGCAAATATGACGTCTGATAACGGGCTGAAATAGGTTGAAAATAATGGGTAGATAAAATGGTATCATTCGGACATTAACTATTTCATAGCGTTATTATCTATTATTTCTCTAAATGACTGTGGTAATGCAATAACAAAATTTATAATAACATAAATAATAATTACATTTGTTGATGATAAAGATATGAAATAATTGCCATTATTTTGAATGGTGTTTTATGAAAAGTAAAATGATTAATATTTTGTGATGAGCGAAGAGAACATAGTCATTATCTCGACTATATATCATTCTGTATGAAATAATGATTTTCAATAAGTATAGTGATTATTTTTTTAAAACTATTTTTAGAATGGTGATATAGCCAATTAATTTAAAGATGCAGAATTCAAGTTAATTTTGTATATATGCAATAAACCTCCTGTAAAAAAATGAATATTGTGACTGAACTCAATATATAGATAATGCCTATATACATATGGTTGTATTTGTGTCATTTTGATATTGAATTTTTTTCACAATGGGGTTCTGGAGAAATGTGATCAATTTAAAGAAAAAGCAATATTGCCAAATATGATGTAGGTGTTGACAAAAGCCAAGTTGCTATTTTAGGTCCTGTTAAACCTGTTTATTTAACTCGGTTATGTTTTTTCTTAAAAGCCCTTAAAAACTAAATTCGAAAGAGTGCTTATTTTCCGAAACTGGAGCTTTAAGGATATTATGATGTGCCCCGAAAATACCCTCTCAATTCAAGAGAAAGTCCAATCCATACGGGATCGTCCATTTGAAACATTTGAGTCAATATGTTTACCACCTGTAATACCTGAATCGGATTTTTCAGTGGTATCCCAGGTTCTGGAATATGAGAAGAAAATTCGTCGCTCTGAATCACAGATCTTTTTTATTGAACGGGCTGAAATAGGCAAATCTACTCCTTTTTGGGTTATTACTACACATAAATGAATATGAGATAACAAATGAATACTGACTGGATGAATGAAGAGGCTTCAAACTTATTTGATCAATATGATGATTATTTGGAAGAGAGACTTGGGTACACACCGTTGATTGAGAACCTTAAGGAGAGCTTGGGGCCAAACATATCAGTTCTTGATTACGGTTGTGGTGGCGGGAAAGTGTCACGTCGGCTAATTGCTAGAGGCATAAAAACGGTAACGGGAGTAGATATCTCACAAACCATGGTGGATAAAGCCTCTAGCAACATCAATCGTGGCAATAGTTCTTATCATCAAATCACAACTGATGTCCTTAACTTCAATGATAATATTTTCGACGCAGCTATATGCTGTTACGTGTTCGTTACTAACAGTGAAAAGTCTGATCTTTTGAAAATCGCTAAGGAAGTTCACAGGACATTAAAACCTGGTGGCATTTTTTACGTATTGGATACCAATCCGGATTCCGTTGGGATTAAGTTCAGTTCTTTTATGAGCGGTGATCTAAATAAAAAATACAGTGATGGAGAAACCAAGCCAGTGTATTTAGAGCTGCCAAATGGACGTATTTTTAAGATTTTAGATACGCATTGGCATAAAGATACATATTACAAAACCTTGAACGAGGCCGGGTTCAAAACTATTGAGCTTTTTGAACACAGTGACGCTGATGCTTCAAAGGATACTGAAGGTCTACGATATTACCCACCTTTCGCAATGTTCAAAGCGACTAAATTCTAGATGCTCCATATCTGACTGATGGAATTCCTTGCTTGTTACAAAAATGCCGGTGAGGGATTCCACATGATTAGTTTTGAAGGTGATTTAATATTGTTTTGAATGGTATTTTATGAAAAGTAAAATGATTAATATTTTACTTTGAACAGAGACGTTAATTGGAAAACGAAAGTACTCCGCCCGAATAAAAATGTTCAAACGGGCGGTATTACCTCCTTTGGAGAGGATGTCAATTAGAACAAATCATACTTTTTGTTTCTCATTCATCATACGGTTCAACAACGGCACCGTGATTGCCATGATGATCGCAACGATAAAGGTAGCGATACCAATTTTGCCGAATACGCTGATATAGACAGGTAATGTTTGCAGTGGATCAGTAATGCCTTTCGGTGCCGCAGTAAAGGCTGCTACATAGCCGCCGAGTAAGAATGAGGTTGCTTGAGTTAAGTACCACATCCCCAGAATGAAGCCCATCAGATACTGAGGAACCAGTGCAGCAACCATTGCCAAACCTAATGCACTGATCATCAATTCACCCAGGCTTTGGAACAGATAAACCAGAACGATAAACCAGGGTGAAGTCAAACCTTGCTCATCAGCAAACCACAAACCGGCAGCAGCGGCAGTCAGGAAACCTAAAGAACACAGGAACATACCGACGGTAAACTTAGTCGGCATGGTCAGGTCTTTACCTTTAGAACCCCAGCGAGTGTACAGAGTCGCTAGTATCGGGCTGGCAACAACAATCCAGAATGGATTAAGCGCCTGGAAACTGACCGGATTGATATTAAAACCAAGTAGCTGATGATGAACGTTATGGATTGCGAAGAAGTTTAGAGAAGTTGGCATCTGAGCATACAGGATGAAGAACACAATGGCCTGAAGCATCAAAATGAAAGCGACAAACATTTTGTTACGGCTAACTTTATCCTGCTTCAATGCTTCACGGAAGAAGATAAACACTACGATCACAGACAAGCCAATCAGAACAATATTAGTAATTTTTACATTGTGCATCAGCCATGCACAGGCGAAAACCGTCGCAACAGTTCCCGCCAGAACCAGGATCAGGTTTTTGTAGTTGATTCGTTGATGGTCTGGTTCAGAGCCAATATTACGAACCGTATTGCGACAGAAGATATAGACCAATAAAGCAATAATCAGACCGATACCACAAATATTATAGGTAACGGCATAGCCGAATTTTTCAGCAATAACCGGCGCGATAGCGAGTGAGAACAGCGAACCGATGTTGATTGACATGTAGAACAAAGTAAAAGCCCCGTCCAGACGAGGATCTTTGGGTGGATAGCATTTAGCCAGCAGGCTGGCCGGATTGGCTTTGAACAGACCATTACCAACGGCAATCGTTCCTAATGCGTAGAAAATTAAATCAGGTTTCAGGATGGAAAGGCCAGTCATAAAATAGCCCACTGCCAGAACGATAGCACCTATCACAATGGTTCGTTTAGTTCCGAGTAAATGGTCACCGACATAGCCACCAATAGAGATCAGGCCATAAACCAACGCTGCGAATGCCCCGAAGGTAGTAAACGCCTGTTCCTGAGAAAATCCCAATTTTTGTACAAAATAAACGGCAAGAATGCCCTGTACGCCGTAGTAGCCGAATCGTTCCCAAAGTTCGACGAAGAAGATCATGAAAAACGGCTTGGGTTGTTGTAATAAACCGAGCGAAGCGGGTTTATTCATAGTTGATTACCTCTGATTAGTGATTATTTATCTTGGAATACACCAGGAAACGCAGGGTAGTTAACATCCCCGTGAAATGATGTATCGCTAAGATTATGTTTTTATGCACTTTATTTAGGTGAACATTGAGCGAGGTAGATTATTATAGGGTTAAAATAGGTTCTCAATGGTCGATCACACGAACATAAAGATTGCGTATAAAATTTAACAGCATATTCATCAAGTGAATATCAAAAAGGGTTAGGAAAAGGATTTAGTTGAATTGTTAACTGAATAAAGCAAGCAAAAAAGGCTATTCAGGCCGTTTCGGGCCTGAATATTGGCGGAGCAGCTTAGAGCCTAACCAATAGGTTGTTAAACTGCGGCAGCAACAGTTTCCAGCATAACCGGACGAAAATTACGTTTGAAATAGATCAGACCATGGCCTTGTTCGCTCACAGTAATATGCCTGATGTGAACCAGATACACATTATGAGAGCCGACTTCCTGAACCTGCTCAATTTCACCTTCGAGGCTGGCGAGGGTGCCGGTCAACACAGGTTGGCCCAGCGGACCTTTTTGCCAGATATTCCAGCGAAAGCGTTCTTCCATACTGACTCCGGTCATACCAGCAAAGTGGCGTGCCATCAATTCTTGCTCATGGTTTAAGATGTTGACACACAGGCGGCCATTTTCCTGAAAAACCACGTTCATAGCACTATTGCGGTTAAGACATACCATCAGAGTGGGTGGCGTATCGGTGATCGAGCATACCGCGGTGGCAGTAATACCACAGCATCCGGCAGGACCATCGGTGGTGACGATATTCACTGCTGCTGACAGGCTTGCCATCGCATCTCTGAAACGCAGGCGATGTTCATTTTCTACAGACATAATTGGCCTCCTGCTACCGATTATTTCAGCAGCGTATCTAACTGGTTAATATCGTTATTGTTGTATAAGTGTGGTCTAAGCCAGCCGTTCTGATCATAATCAGAAAGGCAGCGATCAACCATATCCATCATTTTCTTCATATTACCGGAGCCGTGGGCATGGCGCAGACATTGCAGACGAATTTCATCCTGGCTGCCGGCGTAGTTGATTTCGTATAACTCATGGCGACCACCGAATTCACTGCCAATGGCATCCCACATCAGTTTTAACACTTTGATCCGTTCAACATGATCTATACCGTTGGAACCACGAACATATCGTTCCAGATATTTATTAATTTCTGGGTTATGCATATCACGGACACTGGATGGCAGATAAATCAGGCCACTGGTAACGTTTTTTTCAATAATATGTTTAATTTTTGTATAAGCGGTTGGGGCCATCACGCGGTAAGTTTGTATTGCCTGAATATCCGGCATATAAGCACCGCCTTGCCACGGCTTGGCTTCTGCCCACATAGCATCACTCAGCGACCAGAACAGGTTACGCCAGGCAACTACTTCCCCCAGATCCGCCTGGACACCACGGAATTCTATCACGCCGGTACATTCCAGGCTCTTTTGCAGCAGGGCGGTAATAAAATCCAGTTTCACTGCCAGACGTACACAAGCCTGTAATGGGAACAGGCTGGCGAAACCGCCCTTAACCGCCCAGTTACGTGCGCGGTCAAAATCACGGTAAATCAGGACATTTTCCCAAGGGATAAGGACCTTATCCATCACCAGGATCGCATCGTTTTCATCAAAGCGGCTGGATAAAGGATAATCGAACGGGGAACCAGTCACACCGGCTACCAGTTCATAAGATGCGCGGGAAATCAGTTTCACGCCATCGGCATCCATGGGGGCGACAAACATCAGGGCGAAGTTAGGGTTATCTCCCATGACTTGCGCGGAACCAAAACCGATAAAGTTATAGTGAGTCAGCGCCGAGTTGGTCGCGACCACTTTTGCGCCGCTGACGATAATACCTGCATCCGTCTCTTTTTCCAGTTGGATAAAAACATCACGGGTTTGATCGGCGGGTTTATGGCGATCAATGGGGGGGTTAACGATGGCATGGTTAAAATAAACCCCTGTTTCCTGAATCTTTTTATACCAATGACGAGCGTTATCAGAAAATTGACCATAATATTCAGGGAATGCGCCTAACACACTGCCGAATGCCGCTTTATAGTCAGGTGAACGGCCCATCCAGCCATAGGTCTGACGTGACCACTCGGCAATAGCGTCACGCTGTTGGCGCAGATCGTCAGCGCTGGTGGCAAAGCGGAAGAATTTGTGAGTATAACCACCATTGCCGGTATCGGTGTTCCAGCATAAAGCATCATGGGTCTCAGGGGCGTGCAGGGCATCGTATAATTGACCGATTGAAGCAGCAGAATTGCGGAACGCGGGATGTGTGGTGACATCTTTTACGCGCTCGCCATAAATATAAATTTCGCGGCCATCCTGAAGGCTCTTCAGGTACTCTTCACCGGTAAATGGGCGTTTTTTATCGGCGCGAAAATCTTCTGGTTTCATGTCTACCTCACAGTCTGAATAAAAAGCGCCGGTCTTGATATAAATATAATCAATATTGGCACGTAAATGTTAATTTAATGTTTATTTTGTGTTTCTTAATTGAAGCTTCATAACGGCTTTTCTTGAATAGATTTTTGGAAGGTTCGCGGGTACTTTTCGTTGGGAAATGGCGATTTGTGACTAAAGTGTGATCTAGGCGATGTTTTTGCAGCGATTATTTAATCTGTTTTTCACAGTAGGTCTGGATGCCAGCTGTTTTATGGTTATTTCCTGTCGTCTCGTTGAAACTCGCCATATCATGTTGGTTCTGGAGGATCGCTGCCTAAATGAAAGGAATAGGATTAATCAGGCAACCTCAATACTGCATTATAATTAAAAGGTAAATAACTTGGTGATAATGGCTGGATTTATCATTAGTTAAATTTCTTGTCATTGGGTTTTTCTCTTTTAATATCTTTGCAATAAAGTTTACTCCCGAAAACATAAAAAAATTAAATTAATCGATAAGGTGAAAATATTTCCAATTATCACACCTCGTATCATTTTATGTAAAGGTTTTTGATGAATTTTTTATTAAAATCCAATCTACCTCACGTAATTGTTGCAGTTTTATTATCTATTTTATTGTATTTTTTAAATTTTAATTTAATTTGATATAAAATTTTATTTTTTGTTTTTTTTATGGTTTTTGTGGTCTTATCTTTCATTTTTTTACCATTGTTAATACATATAATTATTTGTTGGTGTTTTGTTGTTTCTATATTTAATTGATTTAAAAGGGTTATGTTGTCTTTATCTTTTAATATAAGCTGATTTTCACTGCGGTTTGAAAGTTAAGTTAAACCGATGTATACCAGTTATATAAAAATTAAAGTCAGTTTTATTGCCTTGAAAAACATGAAATAGACCAATATAACTTATACAAGCCTTACGAATGACGGGGTATATCTATTAGTAATTAAAAGAGTATCATGACCGTCATTTCTAGGGATAATAGGCTATCTAGATTGGTTTTCTTTAATACTGTGATTCGTAGCGTTATTGACACTGTACCTATTGATGGTATTTGTTTTTTCCTCCCTACATGGCAGGAGGCCACTTTTCATTGGCATTTTTCTGGCATTCTATTTACTGGTGGTGATTGTTTCTGTTTCAGTGGAAATTATTTTTTATGGAGCGATGAAAACTGTCAGAAAATATGAACGCGAGGATAAGAATAACCTCGGTAATAATATCCTTATGAAAAAATCAGGGTTATCAGGCATGGGTGAAAATTCAACTGTTGTCGCAGGAAATATAACAATATTGCAGTAAATAACTTTTGATGAGTCATTAAACGATCATGGAAAGATCATTTTGGTGTAAACAACAGCGGTGAGCTCACTATGCATAGCACAATTTATTGGTGTGTGTTGCGCATGGGATTATTTCACCTAAAGCGTGAGGAGTATATGTCTGAGACATATTTAATGCATGGTAAGAAAGGCCAGGGTGATATTGCTATTATCGGCATGGCCAGCCATTTCCCTGATGCCTCAAACCTGCATGAATTCTGGGAAAACATAATGGCTAAAAGAGATTCTTTGACCGATATTACCACCGTGTCAGAGGTAGAATATTGGAGCAAAGAGGATTTTTATGATCCAGATGCGTCGGCTGAGGATAAAACGTATGGTCATAAAGCCGGTTTTGTTCCTGCTATTGATTTTGACCCGGTGGAATTTAAAATTCCACCGGCCATTGTTGATTCAATTAGTACCGTCCAATTATTTTCATTGTACGTGGCTAAACAGGCAATGCAGGATGCGGGATTAATTGGTCAAGAAAACAAGCTAGTGAACCGCGATCGCATTGGAGTTATTCTGGGTGGCGGCGGTAACGGCAATACCTTATTCTCGCTGGCGGGCCGTCAGCAAACCCCGTACCTGCGTAAAATCATGATCAAGTCCGGCTTGCCAGAGGCGGTTGTGGACGACGTGATCGACCGGGTACATGATTCATGCCTTGAATGGAATGAGGACTGTTTACCTGGTTTCCTCGGTAATGTGGCCTGTGGCCGCATCGCTAGCTATTTTGACCTTGGTGGGACGTCCTACATGGTGGATGCCGCTTGTGCGAGCAGCCTGGCGGCGATCAAAGCTGCTATCGGTGAGCTCAATTCAGGCAGCTGTGATGCTGTGCTGACGGGGGGAGTCAACCTGGAGAATTCAGCGTTCTCTTTCGTGTGTTTCAGCAAAACTCCGGCATTGTCGAAAAGCAACTTGTCGCGCCCTTTCGATCGTGACTCCGATGGCATTATGCTTGGTGATGGTGTTGGCATGCTGGTGCTGAAACGTTTGGAAGACGCCGAGTTGGATGGTGATAATATCTATGCGGTGATCAAATCGCTCGAGGCATCCAGTGATGGTAAAGCGAAAAGCATTTTTGCCCCTCGTTATGAAGGCCAGGTAAAAGCACTCAAGCGTGCTTATGCCCGTGCTGGCCTCACTCCCGCGGACATTCAACTGGTCGAGGCGCATGGCACCGGGACGGCCACCGGTGACAATACCGAGCTGAAAAGCCTGCGCATGGTCTTCGATGAGCACAAGGTGGCGGCGAAATCGGTGGCCATAGGCAGCATTAAGTCACAGATTGGTCATACTCGCAGTGCGGCGGGGGCAGCATCAATGATCAAAGCGACGCTTGCCCTGCATCACAAAGTGTTACCTCCCACGATCAACGTCACTCAGCCTGACGAAATGCTGTCCCAGGATAACGGGCCATTCTATGTCAACAATGAACCTCGTCCCTGGTTACGACCTCTTAACGCTGCGCCACGCCGCGCTGCCCTCAGTGCTTTTGGTTTTGGCGGAACGAATTTCCATGCGATCTTGGAAGAGTATGAACGAGAGCCGCGTGGTGCTTATCGTTTGAATGGACAGGTAGTCACGTTGCTGTTCAGCGGCGAGAACCCTGAGCAACTGCTGACCAAGTGTGAGGTGGCGCTGGCGCGTTTTGGCAGCGTATCGTCTGCCGGGCAGGCGTTACGCGAGCATCTTGCACATCAGGATCTTAACGGGCTGCAACCTCATCAAGCACGTCTGTTGTTTGTTGCTACATCTGGCGCACAGGCGGCGGAGATAATGGCGGCGGCAGTGAAACAGTTGAAGCAAAAGAGTGAAAGTGGCTGGGAACACCCACTGGGAATTTACTACCAGCCTGCGGCCAAAGATTTGGATGGAAAAGTGGTGGCGTTGTTCCCTGGACAGGGATCGCAGTATATCAATATGGGCCGTGACATTGCCAATGACTACCCTGAAATGCGCCAGGCGCTGGAGGCTTTGGATGTGCTGGCGGCCAACGAGCGTGGTCAGGGGCTGTCGCACGTGATTTATCCCACCTCTGTATTTTCCGATGCTGAACGGCAGCGACAAAACGAGCTCCTGACTGATACGGTCAATGCTCAACCGGCATTGGGGGCTATCAGCGCCGGCTATTTTGCGATTTTGAAAGAGAATGGTTTTAACCCAGATTTTGTTGCTGGTCACAGCTATGGTGAAGTAACAGCTTTATGGGCGGCTGGCGTTCTGTCTGATGCTGATTTTTACCGCGTGTCACTGGCGCGGGGAACGGCTGCGGCGTTTGCCGCCGCTAACCAGGGAGCAGACTTAGATACCGGGGCAATGTTGGCGGTGTCTCTAACACCAGAGCAGCGTGAAGATGTGCTCAAGCTCTATCCGGGGATTACCGTCGCTAACGATAACTCTGCCTCGCAGGTGGTACTGGCCGGTGCCACAAGATTTATCCATCAGCTGCATGATGAACTGAAAGCCAGCCAGATTCATTGCCGCATTTTACCCGTGTCGGCTGCATTCCATACCGAATTTATCCAGTCAGCTTATGCGCCATTTCGTGACTATTTGGCGCAAATCAACTTCCAGCCACCTCAGTGCTTACTGTTTTCAAGCGCGACGGCGGCGCCTTACGGCGAATCACCTGCGGATATTGCCAGCCTGCTGGCGGAACAGTTGGTCATGCCAGTGCGTTTCCGTGAAACGATCGAAACCATCTATCAGCATGGTGGCCGCCTGTTTGTCGAAATTGGGCCAAAAGGGGTATTGAGCAAGCTGGTCGCGGATATCCTTAATGGCAGAGAGCACAGCATCATCTCGGTCAGTGCCAGTAATAAAGGCGAGGAGAGGTTACAACTGGCGCGAGCCCAGGCCAGGTTACTGGCAGAGGGAGTCAGGTTAAATGCTCTGGATCGGCATGCCCGTGTACAACCGCCATCGGAGGAAAAAAACAATCGTCTGACTTTCAAACTCAGTGGCGGTTTTTTCATGTCAGATAAGAATCAGGAGCGGCGCGAGCGCGCGATGCGTGACGGCGACACCGCTGTGGTGGAACGGTTTATCACCAACCGTGTGCCTGAGGCCGCACCAGCGATCTCCAGGCCGGCTCCAGAGTTGGTGGTAAAGACGGGATCACTAAAGGATTCTGCTCCATTTATTCAACAAAGCACGTCGGTTGCAATTCAGAAGCGAGGCAACGCTATGGGACAGAATAATCAATTGAATGAGAACGTGGGGAAGAGCAATTTGGATGAGTTGTTGCAGGCGCAGTTGGTTATGAGCCAACTGCATGAACAGTTCCAAACCAACCAGAAAGAGTATATCCAACTGCTGGGGTTGCTGTTAAACAAGCAATACACCCTGTTGGAGAAGTTCCAGGATCACCAGAATTTGCCGGTCATGTTGTCTAGCCTAGGGCAAAGTGTGCAGTTGTTGGATAAAAACCTGGAGCTGTATCACGCCAACCATGAACGATATTTTGCCACCCAGCAGAGCTTATTCCAGTCGGGGCAGGCCATACAGCCGGTAGTTGCCGTTGTGGCGCCTCAGGCTGCCCCTGTCACTGCGCAGGTCCCAACTATGGGAAAAATTGTCGCGCCGCGCCTGACCATACCCGCCGCCACTTCTGAGCCGATAGTGAGTCAGCCGGTTGCACCGACTAAATCCAGTGCGGGCGACCCGGAACTGGAAAAACAAATCAAACATTTTGAGCAAATTACCGAGGCAAAAATCATTGGCAAACTGGTTGCCATCGTCAGTGATAGAACCGGTTACCCGCAGGATATGATTGATGCAGAAATGGATCTTGAGGCCGATCTCGGCATTGATTCTATCAAACGTCTGGAAATTTTCGGCGCGATGTTTGATGCATTTTCCGCAGACACTGGCATTTATCACGATGCGTTGAAGAACAAGTATCTGGAAACCTTCGATATCGAAGTACTGAGCAATATCAGCAAGATCTCAGTGTTCTTTAAACAAATGAACGATGAGATTATCGCCGATATCCGTCGTAAAAATTCGGGCTATGCGCCGGTGGAAGCAGCCGCATCGCCAACGGATTCCTTTATTGAAGACAATGCCCGTGGACAGGATAGCGACCAGGCCTTGCACAGCCTGAGAACGTCAGAAGATGTGAGGGCAGAAACACCGCTGCGCACGCTGGGCTTTGTTACCTCAACCGCCTCTGTGTCAAAGGCCGCTAACGCAAAAAAGTCTTTGGCTGAACCGCAACTGAGTGCTGCACCTGCGGTTCAGCCTATTCCTGCCGAAGAGGTTGCGTCAGTTGAACCTCGGGTTGCACGTTATACTGTAATGTTACGATCGTTACCGACTCCAGACTGTTACCCTCTGGCGTTTGCCTCGTCGCGCCTCTGGCTGGTGGTGGACGAAGGTAAAACAGTTGTCGATGAGGTGGTTAAACAGCTGAAACAGCGGGGCCAGCGGGTGGCGGTACTAACTCTGGGTGCGGGAATAGCAAAAAATGAAAAGTATGTCAAAATCGCCGGCCACTACGTGCTGAACTGCGCTGATGAAGCCACATTGGATACAGTAATCGGTGAAATTGAACAGGAGCAGGGGGCGATCGATGGCGTGATCTATCTTCAAGCGCCACGGCAGAGTGTGAAAACGCTGGCTAAGGTGTTCAGCACGCAGGGTTATATGTCGATTGAAACCACGTTCCTGCTGGCCAAGCGTTTGCAGGGCAGCCTGAACCGAGATGAAAACTATGCGGGCTACTTCTTTATCGTAGGCCGTGGGGATGGTGCGCTGTCCACATCGGATGACAACGGGCTGGCTGAAGTCGTCGCCAGTGGGGTCAGCGGGTTGACCAAGTCATTGAACATCGAGTGGAAAAACGTATTCTGCCGTACTCTCGACATCGACGCCCAAGTGAAACCGCGTGATGTTGCCCTGATTCTAATTGAAGAGTTGCAGGATAGCTGTACCGATCTGACCGAAGTTGGCCGCGGTGTGAATGGTGAGCGCATGACGCTAGCGTTTGCAGCGAAGGAACCCGTTGATACACCACTCCAGGTCAGCCGTGAGGACGTTTTTGTGGTGACCGGCGGGGGACGTGGCATCACGGCCCAATGTATCATCGAGATGGCGAAATTCAGCCAGGCACGCTTTGTCCTGTTGGGAAGAACCGATTTGGACGCGCCTTTGCCGACATGGGCACACGGTACCACCACGCTCAATGAGCGCAAGGCTGCGGCGATCGCCTATCTGCAATCCCAACAGGTCCAGCCAACGCCGGTGAAAATTGATGCCATGTTGAGCGGGATATTATATGCCGATGAGGTTAACCAAACCTTGCAAAAGATCAGGCTGGCTGGGGGAGATGCCTGTTACCTGCACTGTGATATTACCGATGTGCAGCAGGTTGCTGCGGCGGTTGCTGCGGCACAGCAGGCATTTGGACCAGTGACGGGTATCATTCACGGTGCCGGCAACCTGGCGGACAAGCGTATTGAGAAGAAAACGCTGGATGATTTACGCTCAGTGTTTGACGTTAAGGTCAAAGGATTGGAAAACCTGTGCCAGATCGTGGATATTGCCAGCCTGCGCCATGTAATGCTGTTCTCATCCGTTGTCGGTTATTTCGGCAATGCTGGGCAAGCCGATTATGCGATGGCCAATGAAACCCTGAGTAAATTTGCTTACCTGCCACTGGAGGGCGACAGCAGTCTGGTCGTTCGTGCCATCAACTGGGGGCCGTGGGACGGAGGTATGGTCAACGACACATTAAAACGTACCTATAGTGCCCGCAACATGGTGATCATTCCTGGCAACGTGGGAACCCGCTATTTCGTACAGGAATTTACTGATACTGAATCTAAGCAGGTAATTGTTGGTGGTGAAAACTACAAGGCCACGCGTCAGGTGAAATCGCTGCCGGATGAGGAGCAAGTTAAGCGTTTGTTGACGCTGGAAGCCAATCCGTTCCTGCACCACTATGTCATCTGTGACAACCCGGTATTGCCGGCCACCGCTGCTATTGGCTGGATGACGCGTATTTGTGAAGAGCGCTTTCCGGGCTACCAGCTTCAGGACGTGGTGAATTTCAGCGTATTGAAGGGGATTGTGTTTGATGGTAACCAGCCTGGCGACTACACCGTGGTGTTGACGCCCAACTGCGGTTATGTGCGGGGGGATGAGCGGCTGGCGGTAGATATTTCCATCACCAGTCAGCAGGGAAAAGGCACGGTTGAACACTATCAGGCCACGCTATTCCTCACCACTCAACGCCGGACAGCGGCCTGCGAAGAACTGCATACCGATTTGTACACTCAGATTGTTCTGACGCACCCTTTGTATGGCGATATGCGCCAGGGCAGAATGTTGTTCCACGGCAGCATATTTCAGGGAATACGCAAGGTTATCCATATTGATGATCAATACCTGATATTGAAATGCCGGCTGGATGACGTAGCGCCTGAATTACAGGGACAGTTTCCGGTCAATTCCTTCAACCTGTTTATTTATGATGTCGCTCTGCAACTGCCCTTATTCTGGCTAATGCAGCGTTTGGATAAAGCAGGCCTGCCATGCTCAATTGGGAAAATTGAACAATATGCTACCTTGGCATTTGGTGAAGAATTTTATGCTTCTATGCGAATTAATACCAAAACTGCCTTGGCGCTGGTTGTTGATATTACCTTGCATGACTCAATAGGGAATGTTTACGGTCGCTTGCATAATGTCAAATTTACCGTTTCGGTTGCGTTGAGGGAATTATTCACCTAAGCCGACTCAAAACAGGTGGAAAAAACACAAGGTAATCTTTCCGGATAAAACAAAATCAGTTTGATATGTACTTGGGCGCAGCCATAGCGCTCAGAAGAATCTTGTCATGCTTAGGAGTTACTCTGTCATGGAAAATATTGCGATTGTGGGGCTGGGCTGTCTGTTTCCTGAGGCAGATACCATTGAAAAATACTGGGCAAACCTTTGCCTGAAAAATGATAGTACAACCCCGTTATCTGCTAAGGAAGTCGGTGTCGATCCTGCATTTTATTATCATCCAGTTTCAGGCACAGTTGATAAAATAAGTTATAACCGAAATGGACATGTTCGCGATTTTCACTTTGACGCGAAAGGCTATGCGTTGCCTGAGAATGAAATACTTACTTTGGACAATTTGTTTAAATGGACGATTTATACGGCGGCAGAGGCGCTGAATGATAGTGGATACCGTGATAAACAGGCCGTGTTAAAAAAGACCGGGTTGTTAATTGGTAATATAGGTATGCCGACGCATAGTGGCAAGCGTTTGATGAGTCCGTTTTACCATCGTTTATTAACGCCATATGTCCAGCAATTAATTGGACGCCCAGATTTCAGTTTCGATCAATTCTGGCCGGAAGAGGCGCATTCAGATCTTAACCTGATAACGGGTGGGCATAATGCCACCATCGCCGCCCAGGCATTGGGCTTGCAGGGGCCGAGTTATGCCCTGGATGCCGCTTGTTCATCGGCGCTTTACGCAATAAAAATGGCAGCAGATTACCTTGCTTTCGGCAAGGCAGAGATGATGCTGGTCGGCGCAGTTTGCCATGCCGATCATATCTATATTAACCAAGGGTTTAATATCCTGCGGGCCTTCCCGGATGGTGGTGCCTCGGTGCCCTTTGAACGCACCTCCGAAGGGTTGAAAGCGGGTGAGGGAGCTGGCATTGTGGCGATCAAACGTTATGCCGATGCCATTCGTGATAATGACAAAATTTATGGCGTAATTGAATCGATCGGTTTATCCAACGACGCTGGGGGCAAGCATATTCTGGTGCCGGATGCCAACGGACAGCGGTTGGCGCTGGAGCGTGCCTACCGCAACAGCAGTCCCGAGATAGATTATCTCGAATGCCATGCCACCGGCACCCCGGTGGGTGATCAAGTCGAGTTGGCGACGGTTGAAGCTTTCTTTGATTGTGCGAAAAAGAGGCTGCTGTTGGGGGCCAATAAGGCTAACAATGGTCACATGCTGACGGCGTCTGGTATGGGCAGTCTGTTGAAGGTGATCCTGGCTATGCAGCACGATCTGATTCCTGCGACCCTTGGTGTGCAGCAATTGGTGACCACGCCGGCTGGTCAGCTTAGTCTCGAACACGTGGTTCGTAGTACTCAGCCGTGGCCTGCTAATGGTCGGCCAAAGCGTGCCGGAATTAATGCGTTCGGCTTCGGCGGTGTCAATGCCCATATGGTGATCAGTGAGGATCATCCACGGTTGCGTGCCGCGCAAAGCGAATCTTGGAGCCCGTTGGTGATTGCGCCTCTGGCGCTGGTGGGTATTGGCGTACACTTGGCGCAGACGGAGGATACCGATACCCTGGATCAGGCGGTGCAACAAGGGACACAGCATTTGTATACGCTGCCGCCAACGCGCTGGATGGGCATTGAACAGCGTGCCGATGTGTTGGCTATGCGCGGGGTAGAGCAACCACCGCTAGGTTCCTACATTGAGAAATTTGAGTTCGATTGCAAACGTTTCAAGCTGCCGCCGAACGTAGTCGGCCCATATCTGCTTTCCCATCTATTTTTATTGCCGGTGGCCGAGCGTGCCTTCATTGACGCGGGTTATGCATTGGACGGTAGTAAACGCAACATTGCCGTGATTGTTGCCGGAGGAGTGGATTATGGCTGTTTACGTAGCCAGGCCCGTAATGAAATCAGCTGGCAATTGGCGCAGAGTCTGCGTAGTCACGACATCGAACTGCCTGACACCGATGTGCAGGCATTACAAACCATCTTGAAGGATAGCTTGTGCCCGACCCCGTACCCAGAGGGCATTACCGGTGGGATTGGTAACGTGGTGGCGAGTCGGCTTGCCGCTCACCTGCACCTGAATGGCCCGGTATTCTCGTTGTACAGTGAAGAGAGTGCGCCGTTCAAAGCTTTTGAACTGGCACAGTTCATGCTCGCCCGTCAACAGGTTGATGCCGTGATTGTTGCCAGCTGTAGTTTTGCCGGCGGGGTAGAAAACGTCTTGTGGGACCATCAGTCGTGTCAGGCGAATCAAGCGGTGGGTGATGGTGGCGGTGTCGTGGTGTTGCGGCGGGAACAGGATGCTCTGCGCGAGACCATTCCCATCTATGCGGTAGTTGAAGGTTTGGCGATCGGTCATGCGGCGGATCGCCAACTGGTGTTCAACGCCGACGAAGATGAGATGGTTATGGCGATGACGCAGGGGCTGGCGGCAGCGGGCTGCACCGAGGAACAGATAGATTACCTTGAGATTTACGCTGGTGGGCGGCCTAATGAGATTGCCACTGAGCTGGCCGCATTGGGCCAGGTGTATGCTTCGCCACAGCGCCAGGCACCGCTGACCCTCGGTACACTGAAGGCGCACTATGGTCATCTGTCGGCGGCTAACGGTTTGCTGGGAATTATCAAAGCAGCGTTGCAACTTACCCAGCGCTATCTGCCGGCATTACCCGATTATGCACAATCCACCCAGTTGACATACAGCGGCGGAGATCATTTTTCTTTGCCGAAGCAAACACAGTTCTGGCCGCAATCGGTACAGGGGTTGCGGCGTGCGGCAATCAACCATATCGGTATCGACCGCGCTTACAGTCATATGATCCTGCGCGAATCGCAGGATGGGCCGCGTGCTCGGCCTGCAAAAGCCACGGCACCGGCTGCGGGGGAGTTTAAGGTCACGGTCTATACCGCCAGGGAGAAAACGCTGGCTGATTTTATTATCAACGAAACCAATCTGGCATATTTCTCGGGTGCGGTGAACATCGCGACGAACCCTGATACCCAGGTGACTCCTGCGGCTACCGCGCTCAAGTACCTGGTGCGTAATGCACAAACCCAACTACAGTATTTGCGCCTTGAACAGTCTTATTATCAGTTGCTTAAACACATCCTCAGTGATCATTCCGCCGCCGCTGCCGCGAGTACGCCGCTGTTCGATGAGAGCCAGATTATTGAGCTGACTGACGGTTTGGTCGCAAATGTGCTGGGGGTAGAGTATGCCAAGGTGGACTGTTATCCGGTACGCACTCGCATGCCGTCCCCGCCGTACCTGTTTGTCTCGCGTATTACCGCGCTGTCAGCGGTTAAGGATCGGCTTGAGCCTTGCTACATTGAGTGGGAGTACGATATTCCTGTTGATGCCTGGTATGTGGTGGACGGCAAGGCCCCGGCTTTTATCGTCCTGGAATCCTCCCACGCGCTGATAGTGGCCTTCACTGTCATCGGCTGTGATCACCTGTTCAAAGGGCTATTGGGCTACCGCGCGGTAGACAGTCAAACCACGGTGTACAGCGAGATGCCGAAGGCGGGTGAGGTGCTGCGTGGCCGGGTCGATATCAACTCCTGCGTGCGCGCTGGAGGGATGGTCTTGATTGCCTATGAATATTGCTGCTACGTCGGTGAGCGACTGGTGTTAAAACAGGTAGGTAACTCCGGCTTCTTTACCATGCGCGACATCGCCAAAGTCAGGCAGATAGATACCGCGCCGTATTTTGCCGCAGCAAAACTGGCCCAACCCTTCACGCCGCTGTTGCGCTGCCTGCGCCAACGTTTTGACGAACAGCATATCAGTGCTCTGATGCAAGGGGACATTGCCACCTGTTTTGGTCCGCAGTATGCCCATGACGGTGCCGTCAAATTTTCTGCTCCACATTCACGCATGCTCAGTCGGGTGCTGAATGTTGACTTATCCGGCGGGGCTTTTGGCCTGGGGGAGGTGATCGGTGAGATGGATATTGATCCCAAACACTGGGTATTCAAAGTGCATTTCAAAAACGATCCGGTTATGCCGGGCACGTTATTGGTTGAGGGTTGCGAACAGTTGGTAAAGTTCTACCTGTATTATCTTGGGCTGAACTCGCAAAGCGATTTGGTCTCCCACTCGCTGTACAACCTTCAGTGCAGCGCTAAATTTCGCAGTGAAGTAAAGTGCGAACGCAACGTGTTGCGTTATCGCCTGACCTGTAAATCGATCGATGCTCAGTACCAGGATGATAGCACTACTTTGACGGCTATCTCGCTGATCTTCATCGCTGAAATCATCTATCGCGGCAACGTCATTGGTCTGTGTGATAACTTGGGCACAGGCTTTACCCGGCGTCTGTCTCTGCCTTCCACTGCGGCGTTGTTGACACAGGGAGCATGAAAATGAGTCATCGTTTATCTGTTAACCAATCCAGTAGCCGATACCCAGCATCTGCGCTGCCGCTGACGGCGGGTTCCGCCAGTTTGTATGATCTTGAACACGCCCTGCAAGTGGTGCAATTGGGTGACGGGGTGGCGCTATTACCGGCCAATGAACCACTTCCTTCCGGGCAGGCGGTTGTGCTCGGTATGTTACCGGCGGTGACGGAAGCCGATCTGGGGGATAACAGTTTCCGCCGGGATTATGGCGTACGTCTGGCCTATTACGCAGGGGCGATGGCAAATGGCATTCATTCAGAAGGGATGGTGATCGCCCTGGGTCAGCACGGTATCCTTGGTATTTTAGGTGCTGGTGGGTTGAGCATTCCGCGCATTGCCGAGGCTATTACCACGCTGCGCCAGCACCTGCCCAACGGGCCATTTGGTGTTAACCTTCTGCACAACCCCGGCAACCCGGAGTGGGAAATGGCCTGTGTGCGGTTGTGCATGGAGCACCAGGTCAGGGTGGTTGAGGCCTCGGCCTATATCAAACTGAGCATGGCATTGGTGTACTACCGCACTTGTGGGCTGAAGTGGCAACAAGATGGCGGCATCCTGCGCCAAAACCGCATCATTGCTAAGGTATCACGCCGTGAGGTTGCTGAGTGTTTTTTGCGTCCGGCACCGGAAAATATCCTGAAAAAACTGCTGACTGAGGGGGTGATTACCGCAGAGCAGGCAGCGTTGGCGCGTCAAGTGCCGATGGCGGATGACATTACCGTGGAAGGAGACTCCGGTGGCCATACTGATCAAGGGGTACTGTCCTGTATCTTCCGCTCCGTGGTGCAGCTACGCGACGACATTGAGCACGAGTCCGGCCACCGTTTCCGGGTGCGGATTGGCGCGGCAGGCGGTTTGGGAACCCCTCACGCCATTCTGTCTGCTTTTGCCCTCGGCGCGGCGTATGTAGTGACCGGCTCAATAAACCAGGCTTGCGTGGAGGCTGGCACTTCTGAGACAGTAAAACAGATGTTAGGTAAGGCGCAGATAGGTGATGTGGCGACGGCGCCGTCGGCAGATATGTTTGAGCTGGGCGCTAAAGTACAGGTGCTGAAACTGGGCAGTATGTATGCGATACGCGCCCAGAAGCTCTACGCGCTGTATAAGCAGTACGACAGCTTGGACGTGCTCCCGGCTCAGGACGTGGCCCAGTTGGAAAAGCAGATCTTCCATAAGCCGCTGGCTGAAATCTGGCAGGAGACGGTGGCTTATTTCCAGCGTTGCAACCTGTCTGCGGTGATTGAAAAGGCGGAGCAGCAGCCAAAGAAAAAAATGGCGCTGCTGTTTCAGTGGTATCTCGGCCAGTCATCTGGTTGGGCGATAAACGGTGAAGCGACGCGCCATATGGATTATCAAATCTGGTGCGGTTCGGCGATGGGGGCGATGAACGAGTGGCTACAGGGCTCGCCACTGGAGGATGTGGCGCAGCGCAAGGTGGCGGAACTTGCCCACTTGCTGATGAGTGGAGCTGCTTACCTGACTCGCATTGCACTGCTTGAGCTTATGCACGTCACGCTTCCGGAACCGGTTAAGCGGTATGCGCCGTTTAACTTATCCAAAGGTGTAGATCATGCTAACGGCAATTCGACACTAGAAACACAGGCGGAAAGTAAGCAATCTATGGACGCAGTAACAAAACTGTCATTGAAAAGTTCAAAGGAGTTTTATAACAAATGCTGGGATCTGCTGCCTGGTGGCACTCATTACAACTTCGACGATCCTAAACAGTCATTGGTGATCCCGTTCAACCGAGGGCGCAACTCGCGCGTCTGGGACCTGGATGGTAATGAACACCTCGATCTATTCTGTAAGTTCGGCGCACTGTTTGTTGGTCATCACAATGAAGCCTACAACGAGTCGCTAATTCAGTACATGGGCAAGGTCACATCGGTGGATACCTGCGATCTGGAAGTGGAAGTGTGTGAAACCATGGTGAAGCACATCCCCTGTGCCGAGATGGTCCGCTTCTGCCTGAGTGGTACCGAGGCAGTACAGAATGCGTTACGTTTGGCACGTGGCTTTACCGGCAAAAATTGCTTTGTTCGTTTCTACGGCCATTACCATGGCAATGCCGATAACATGATGGGGTGGTGTAATGAGCAGGATCTTCACTATCCGGCACCAGAGCAGTTTCAGGGCGATTTGCCCGATACCAGGGGGCTCGAGAGCGGTTCGATTGCTGGTCAGTCCTTTATGCTGCCGTGGAATGACATTGACGTGCTCGCGACGACTATTGAGCGCTATCACAACGAAATCGCTGCTGTGCTGATGGAGCCTATCTGTATCAACGGTGGCGGCATTTTCCCGCGTGAAGGCTATCTGGGGAAGGCCAAGGCGCTGTGTGAAAAATACAATATTGTGCTGATTTTTGATGAGGTTATCACCGGTGTGCGCTTAGGCCTCGGCGGTGCGCAGCAACTGCTGGGCGTCACCCCGCACCTGGCGACCTTCGGCAAGGCGTTGGGCGGTGGTGCAATGCCGATTTCCGCCATTGTTGGCCGCCGCGACATCATGAACCTGTATACCCGTGGCAAAGTAATCCATACCGGTACTTTCAATGGTTATCCGCTGGGGCTGGCGGCTATCAAGGCAACTTTTTCACTGATTGAGCGTGATCTGGGTTGTTACGACCGCATGGCTGGCATTACTCGTCAACTCGCCAATGTTTTCGTCAAGGCGGCTGAAGCGGTTGATCTACCTCTGGTGATTCAGGGTATGCCAACCGCGCTGGTGTACCACTCTCAGCAGGAGCCGGTCGAGCAATCCCTGGGTTACAGAGATAAGGTAAAGTGCTGCGGCGACATCATCCGCGAGACGGCTAAACACTACGGCATCCAGTTCTCACCGTTGTCGCGTATCTATTCTAACTTGCTGATATCACAGGATGATGTGCGCTTCTTCGAAGAACGCATCTTTGATGCCATGGTTAACGCCCGCAAGATCATCGACACGACTTTCAAAGAAGGAATTGATACATGAGTCGGCAAATTGCCGTCATCACGGATGCGGTAGGCGGTTTTGGTTCGGCGGTTGTCGAGGTGCTGCTGGATATCGGCTATCTGGTGACCGCGTAGGATATACACTAAGCTGGACGAGCGTTCTGGCATATTATTTATCCAGGCAGCAGCAATTTGCCTTGTTATTAATATGCCAATTCAGCTGATTAATAATGGACTACAGATATTAACTTGGGGGTAATTGAAAATGTGGATCGTCTTTCATTCTCTGGTTTCTTTTCCAATTTGTCGTTTTATTTCCCTCCGGCTAGGTCAATAAAATTCCCGGTCACGTATGAGGCTTCATTCGATAATAACCAGGCTATAGCTTGTGCGACTTCTTCCGGTTGTCCGCCACGCTTCATTGGGAGAGAATTCTTCACTCGTTCAACCCGGTTTGGCTCGCCGCCATCAGTATGCATATCGGTATAAATAAATCCGGGGCGAACGGCATTTACCCGAATTCCCTGAGCTGCGACTTCCAGAGACAGGCCGATAGTTAAAGTATCAATTGCGCCTTTCGATGCTGCGTAGTCAATATATTCATGCGGTGCTCCCAGCCGGGATGCTGCTGATGAAACATTGACGATTGATCCACCTTGACCTCCATGCCGTAAAGACATTTTTTTAACGGCTTCCCGTGCACAGAGAAAACTGCCCACGACATTGGTGGCGAAAATATCATTTAAGCGATCAGCGGTTAATTGCTCAATAGACGCCTGTGGTTTAAGTATTCCGGCGTTATTGACCAAACCTGTTATGTATCCAAGTTCTGTATCGGTTCTCTGGAAAAGTTCGATAACTTGTTTTTCATCAGCGACATCGACTTGGATTGCGATAGCTTTACCACCCATCTGACAGATAATTTCGATGACTTCCAAAGCCTTATCTTGATTGGTATGGTAACCAATACCAATATGATGTCCCTTTTCTGCCAGATAAAAAGCTGTTGCACGACCAATGCCGCGTGATCCACCCGTAATTAATGTGATTTTTTGCATAGTTTTCTCATTTAATTAGATCAGTTATTTGTTCATTCTTATCTAAATAACTTTTTACTTTTTTTAGTGTGTAATTTAGAAAATTTAAAGTTACAGTTTCCCATATATCAGAATAAAAGTCATTACTATTGAGTAGCACTTTTGAAGTATAATAGATAATTATTTATTGCCTTCAAAAGCGTTTTTTATTCGAAAATTTTATGGGTTCAAGGTTGATTTATTTATCCTTTTTAAGGTGTTTGCTTATATAACTTTGCATTATTTTTGATGACTGATTCAGATGTTCTAATATGGCGGAAATGGTTTCCCATAACTTTGGATCAGCTGCATCATAATGATGGTTGCTAAAACATCCTTTTATATTTTTAGCGTCACGGATAAGATAATTAATATTGTCTAATAATATTAGTGGTGCAATGTTAAGAAAGTTTCCTTGCAACTCATTTAATATTTCGTGAAATGATTCAAAATCATTCCTATCAATAGCATTTTTCAGCTTATCTATGTACTGCAATTTTTCTCTCATTTCCATTATATTTAACCTCTTTGTTTATTGTCACATTAAAAATTACTATGGTTAGTCATCTTTATCCAAATATTCTTGTGCTAATTTGGATGCGTAATTTATAAATTCAAGAGCAGTGGTGTCCCACAGTTCAGGGCAAAAATCGGAGTCGTGATAGAGAAAATCAAATCTGTTCTCTACATTTTCGGATGTGTTAATAATAGAATCGATTTCTTCTATTAACCCTTTTATCATTCCTCGAGTTGCAACGTGAAGAAAATCATCGATAACGTCATTAAGCTCTGGTCCAGATATTATCGCATAATCTTGATTAAAATAAGCATACATAAAAATATCTAGAAAAGGATACTGTCCGTTCATTAAATTAAACCTCCTTTTCTATTGTTGCATTCAAGAACACTTTAATATTTATCTAAACAATTTTGTGTCTTTTTCAATACGTATTTTAAAAATTCAAGTGCTGTGGTATTCCATAATTTAGGGCAGAAACTAGAACTATAATAGAGTGCTTGAAAGTCTTTCTCTATATCTTCTGAATTCTGGATAAAAGACTCTATCTCCTCCATTAACTCTCTTTTCATCTCTTCGCTTGCAGTATCAAGATAGTCATTTATGACGTCATCAAGTTCTGGGCCAGATATTATATCGTAATCTTGATTGAAATAAGCAAACATTAAACGATTGAGTTCCATTTCTCTTTCCTAAGGTTTAATATGTTGGAAATGCTGTTAATATATAATATAGTTTACCATTGAATTCGGAGTGAGTTAGAACTACTCTAACTTTATATAGTTTCTGTATATTTTTAGATCCATTAATAAGACCAAAACCAACAGGTGTGCTTGAAACATATTCAATCTCTTGTTTTACTCCTTTTGGAGTATGTTTTAGTAAAGTGGTTATTTTTATCTGATTATTCTTTAAGGCTTTTGAAATTACTTTCTCTGCCACATCTTGGTTATAAAATGTGCTTACTTCTCTTAATCTTCCTTTACTGTTTAGTATCCTATCCCTCAACTCCTGCTCCGATAACCCAACATGTTTAGCCAAAGTATGACCACCTGGTTTTAATCCAGTCTCTGACTCATGCTCAATTAATTTAATCCTGCCTACCCGAATAGAGGCAACTCTAACAGCTCCCACTATTGAAGCAAATGATAACGGTACAGCGATATCAACGGTAAGACCTATTTCAGACGCGGTATAGTCATCAGCACCAAATTCTTTCGCTAAATCTACCGCCGCGCGATAAGTTTCCGTCATTGTTTCTCTGCCGGTTATCATTTGACTGGCAGAAGCATTCATTACATCAAGACTATGTGCCCCGACAATAACACAGGCCGCTTTAGTGAGTGTGGTCGGGTCGGGTACCAGACAAAGACCGCCGGCGCCAATAAGTTCAACTACCCCGGCGGCTAAACCCGCACCCCCTAATATTCGGTTACTCCAGGTTTCTTCTTCAGTAACGGTATTATCCGACAGAACTGCTGCCAACTGAACCGGCGAAAAAACAATGCGTAACCCATTTTCAGATTCTGAATCAACAGCATCATCAGTCAAATAATTGACGTTATTCATAGTTAATAGATCCTGTCATCCCAGAAGCTATAAGAACCTGTTGAACAAGCAAGATTGTTCCAGGTGATATTCTTGTAAGTGAAACAGATAACTTCTTGTGGTGTGCCTGCATTATTGTCTTTGGAGTGCGGGTAATTGGATTTTATGCTGGATATAAAAGCATAGCCTAGCCTGATAGAATAGTATTTTTCTAACCCTCCGGTTGGCGATGTTCGGTACAATTCAAATAAACATTCCAGTTCTTCATTTTCAGAAAAACACTGTGCCAATAAAGGCGAAGATTTATCGATAGGCTTTATTATCATGACCGGATGATGAGAAGCATGTTGCTCTCGGGTCATTAAATGTTGAAGCGTGTAAATGAAGATTTCATTTTCATGACCATGCTGGTAATGATTGCCGATAGAGTTTAAAGAGCCGCAGCCAGCGGAGATCAAACCCTGTTTTTTACCTTTCAGTGTTAAATAAATTATATTCGCCATATTGGTTACTCCTTATACTGTTTGTTTGATTCTTATGTAGGGTGTGTAGAAAAGTCAACCAAAAATTTATAAATTTGAAATAATTTACATTAATAAGGCGGATACAGAAGAAATATGGCGAAAAAATAGGGTCGATATTATCAATGTCATTAGGTTATTTATTTTTTTATATCATATGGTTAGTGATAATGAGATAGTTATTTTTTTCATAACGAGGTGTTTATAAAGACATTTTTAATTCTGTGATTTCTATGTGATTTGAATATTAGGAAATACGTGGTTTTCAAATGCCATGATTGTCATAAAATCAAAGTATAAAACGGATTTTAAACCCGACAGGCTATTTAGGTAGCGTCTGATAGCTGCTACCTATTTATTTGACATTATTTTAAATACACACCATTAGTCTGATAAAAAACCGCCATATCCAATATCCCAGTAACGTAAATGTAATGACATTAAGGGAACGTGATTTGAATCTTTTCTTTGCAGTTGCATAAATTAATGGCGATATAATCAGTAAGCATGTTGGTGCAAATAGATCACGGTTATCATCTATAAGTGCTCTATAAATAGCACAGATGTTATTTAAATCCTTACCAACTACGTAGTGTTCTTCTTCTAAATAAGACATCAAAAATATAAATAACGCGCAAAAAATGGCATAACTGATATTTAAAGCTAAAGCGATAGCTAATTTGCTCATTCTGAAACTCTCATTATTAAATGCATTGTCTTTTCTCTATTTCCACAAATAGTAAAATAGCGGTTTTTCCTTAGTATCAGCCCTCCAGTCGCCATTAACTTATCCTTAATAGTTCCAGTAAGTCATATAACTCCAGTATATTCATAATTTTAATTCTGGGAAGAGATTTTGTAACAAAAATGATTAAATTTTGGGTGATCTGATAGCGGGAAATATAAAGATTTAAAAGATAGATAGCGTAGTAATCGTCACCTCATTTGTAGTTTAAGGTAAAGATTTTTTATCGATATTAAAACTTTCAAGTTTCATATTTTCATTACGGTTAGAATAAAAAGTGCCTATCGTGCTATAAAGAGTATTGCTGTTTATGTTTCGCGAGTATTTTTTTCCCGCCAAAGGCTGGGAGAACAGCCTACTAATCGATTAAAAAAGCGGGCAAAATAGGCGGGATCCTTGAATCCAAGCTGATAAGCAACTTCAAATACAGCGCAATCACTGAAGAGTAATAACCGTTTGGCTTCACGTAGTTGACGGTCGAAAATCAATCGTTTAGGTGGGCGATTGGCAAACCGACGGCACATATCCTTTAACCGCGATTCGGTAATTCCTAGCTTATGGGCATATTCCGGTACGGAAAGATGATTACGATAATAGTTGTCTATTAATTGGTGAAATCGCTGAAATAATCTAATTTCCCCGCGTACCCCATTAACGGGGTGGTCATCAAGGGGAATATTGCGCAATAGCAGGGCGAATAGTGCTTGTGCCAAAAATGTCAGTGATTGTGTCCTCCCGATAAAGTTATTGGATGATTCGCGAGCTATTAACGCCCAATAATGGTTAAAAGCTTCCAGCTCTTCCGGTTTATCTGCGACAGATAAGCAAATCGCCGGAATATCCAGAATATCTTTGTTGGCCGGATAGAGGGATTCTAATAGCGGCAATATCAATTCCTGCCGCACGGTAAGTACATATCCGTCACTGTCATCTTGAGTAAAGAAAGCATGAGGAACGGAGGGCGGCGTCAGAATAAACAGCGGTGCTTGTACAGAATAGTGTTGATCATCCAGCTGCAATTCAATATGGCCGGTGATCAAAAAATGAAGCTGGAAGAAACCGTCATGACGATGAGCTTGCATATTACGACCGAAAAATGCCGCCATCCGGCCAAAAGTTTGGTAATGCACATCATCTGTGCCTTGGGTCTCATCATAATCTTTACTGATATCAATATTGGCAATGATAGGCCCGGTCATGAGGGTTTTTCCTTTATTATTGAAAATTACGTTGTTGCTCTCGGTCTGAAATGTTTCATTGGGATCGCACAAATAATGGCTGCGCCAATGACCAGTAATCCGGCAACAAAATAGAGACCCGTATTAAAGCTTCCTGTCTGATCTTTCAGCCAGCCGATTAATAATGGGCTGAGGGCTGAACCTATGTTACCTGTGGCGCTAATAACTGCAATGCCGATCGCTCTGGCGCGTAAGCTGATAGCTTGATCCGGCGTTGTCCAGAAGACCGCCATTGCGGTAAATGAACCGGTTGAAGCCATAATAATCCCAATCAACTGAATGAGACTGTGGTTGGTCAGTGAGGTCAATATCCAGCCCACAGCAGCGAACAAGTAGGGCAGAGCAGTATGCATTTTACGTTCTTGTAACCGGTCTGAACGGCGACTCCAGTAAACCATCCCGATGATGGTACAAAACTGAGGAATGGCGGTCAAAATACCGATCGTGATGTTACTGCTGCCCTGATTGAAGCTTTGCACAATCTGTGGCGTCCAGATATTAATCGCGCTCAGTGTGTTAGTCAGGCAGAAATAGGACAGGGTATACATCAGCATAATCGGCGTGAAAATTTCATGCCATATACTGCGTTTTTGCATAGCTTGATGAGTTGATGAGCCTGCCGGTTGAGCCGGAGCAGGTTGGTCGTTATCCATCATCTCTTGTAAGCATTTTTTATCTTCATCAGTCAGCCATTTGGCTCGCTTTGGTGAATCATCAAGGTAGAACCAAACAATAATCCCCAGTAAGACCGAAGGAAAACCTTCCAGTAGGAACAGCCATTGCCAGCCGTGAAGGTTCATCAGGCCATCCATTGCCAGAATGTAACCGGAAGCCAGAGAACCAAACGCCATGGTCACCGGCATTGCCACCATAAACAGCGCATTGGCACGGGCGCGATAGTGAGCCGGGAACCAGTAGGTCAGATAGAACAGGATACCCGGTACGAAGCCCGCTTCGGCGATACCGACCAGCATACGCAAGATGTACAGACTGGTTGGCCCGGTGGCGAACATGGTGGCGGTGGAGGAGATCCCCCAGAGCACCATGATCGTGGCTATCCAGCGTCGCGCCCCGACAATACTGAGCATGATATTGCTGGGAATACCGAAGATGACATAAGTGGCATAGAACAGCGTTGCGGCCAGACCGAACATCGTCGCGTTCAGCCCAAGATCTTTGCCCATGGTCAGGCCGGCAAACCCGATATTAATTCGATCCAGAAACGAGAATACAAATAAGACGAACAGGAAAATAATCAGGCGACGGAATAGCTTGTTAATGACAGATTGCTGTTGTGCCGTTAGCTGTTTATGTTGACCCGCCGGGAGATCCGGCTGTTGCGCGGCAGTGGATGAATCGCTCATTGTCATTTTCCTTAATCTACTGTTTTATATGTATTACGTTGTTTAGGAAATCAAAAGCTTATCGGGTAAATTGGTTGTTAATACTGTGATTGCTGAGATTAATAGACACTGGATGCAGGTGCTGCCGGAAGGTCTTTACCTGCGCCAAACCGTGCCGCCAGCGCTTCTGCCGCACGAGCCAGTAACGTTGTGTCGATACCAACAGCGACAAACAACGCGCCGAGTTTCAGGTAATGTTCAGCAACATCAGGTGCTGACATCAGAATACCCGGTGCTTTACCCGCCGTTTTGATTTGAGCGATAGCCTGCTCAATCGCCGCTTTCACTTCGGGGTGATGTGGATTATTGGTAAAACCCATATCGGAACTTAGATCCGCCGGGCCGATAAAAACACCATCCACACCGTCTACTTTAAGAATCTCCGGCAAGTTACGCAGTGCTTCGCGGGTTTCTACCTGAACCAGAACGCATATTTCATCGTTGGCGCGATGCAGGTAATCAGGGATCCGGTTCCAGTGGGCAGCTCTTGCCAGAGCGCTGCCCACGCCACGAATACCCTCCGGTGGGTAACGGGTGGCGCGAACCGCTTCGTAAGCCTGTTCGGCATTTTGTATCATGGGTATGAGTAAGGTTTGGGCCCCCACATCCAGTAGCTGCTTGATGATCACCAGATCATTCCAGGGCGGGCGTACAACCGGATGGCTTGGATAAGGTGCGACTGCTTGCAATTGGCTCAGAATAGTCTGAACGTTGTTCGGCGCATGTTCGCCATCGATCAGCAGCCAGTCGAAACCGGCTCCGGCCACTAATTCTGCGCTGTAGGAGCTGCAAAGCCCCAGCCATAAGCCGATTTGTGGACGTCCTGCTTTTAACGCCTGTTTAAATTTGTTGGTTAATCGATCCATATTTCTCCCCCTTAAACGAAACGGCAACTGATGGAACCGAGTGGGCCGTAATCCACATGGAAAGTATCCCCTTTACGTGCCGGAACTGGGCGGGTAAAAGATCCACCAAGGATGATTTGCCCTGCTTCAAGTTGAACACCGTGTGGTGCCAGTTTGTTTGCTAACCAGGCAACACCGTTAGCCGGGTGATTAAGTACTGCTGCTGCGACCCCTGATTCTTCAATCACGCCATTGCGATAGAGCAGGGCGCTGATCCAGCGCAGATCAAACTCGTCTGGCTTAATCGGGCGGCCACCCATAATCACACCGCCGTTGGCGGCATTATCAGAAATCGTATCGAACACTTTGCGTGGGCGTTGGGTTTCCGGATCGATGTTGTGGCAACGGGCGTCGATCAATTCCAGCGCCGGAATGACATAATCTGTCGCATTGTAAACATCAAACAGGGTGCAATTCGGGCCACGCAACGGTTTTGCCAGTATGAATGCCAGTTCGACTTCAATACGGGGCACAATAAAGCGGTCGCATGGAATATCGCTGCCATCAGGGAAAAACATATCATCCAGCAGAGCGCCATAGTCTGGTTCGCTGATTTGTGAACTGGCTTGCATGGCTTTGGAGGTCAGGCCAATTTTGTGGCCTTTGAGTACGCGACCTTCCGCAATTTTCAAATTCACCCATTCACGCTGGATGGCATAAGCGTCGTCAATGGTGATTTTAGGGTGATCTAACGAGATCTGGCGTATTTGCACACGACTTTTCTCTGCCTGATGCAGACGGTGTGCAACCTGTGATACGACTTCTTTCTGTAACATGCGGTTAAGCTCCTGTGTCTTCTATGCCACCAAAGCAGAGGTATTTCACTTCCAGATAATCTTCGATACCGTAACGTGAACCTTCACGTCCCAGTCCAGATTGTTTAATGCCGCCAAATGGCGCGACTTCATTAGAAATCAAACCTTCATTGATGCCGACCATACCGCTTTCCAGCGCTTCCGCCACACGGTAGATCCGGCCGATATCACGGGAGTAAAAATAAGCCGCCAGGCCGAATTCAGTATCATTTGCCAGATGAATGGCTTCTGCCTCATCACGGAATTTGAAGAGGGGTGCGATAGGCCCGAATGTTTCCTCACGGGAGATAAGCATGGATTCAGTGACGTCAACCAGCACGGTAGGTTCGAAGAATAAACCGCCCAGAGCGTGTGATTTGCCGCCAGCCAGTATGCGTGCGCCATGAGCAACGGCATCACTGAGGTGTTCTTGCACTTTATCGACAGCTGCTTGATTGATCAGCGGGCCTTGCTGTGATTTGACATCGCTGGCCGGGCCAACTTGCAACGCATTGACTGCTTGTGCCAGACGTTCTGAGAAGGTGTCATAAACGGTTTCCTGAACCAGGATACGGTTAGCGCAAACGCATGTTTGACCGCTGTTGCGGAATTTAGCGGTAAGTGCACCCTGTACAGCGGCATCAATATCTGCGTCATCGAAAACAATAAATGGCGCATTGCCACCCAGTTCCAGTGACAGCTTTTTCACCGTATCGGCGCTTTGGGCCATCAGTAATTTGCCGACACTCGTTGAGCCGGTAAACGAGAGTTTGCGCACAATCGGGCTTTGGGTCATAACACCGCCGATAGCCTTAGCATCTTTTCCCGTGACAACATTCAGTACGCCAGCGGGGATGCCTGCTTGTTCAGCCAGTGCGGCTAAAGCCAGAGCTGAAAGTGGTGTTTCTGCGGCGGGTTTCAGTACCACAGTACAGCCAGCGGCCAGTGCCGGGCCAACTTTGCGGGCGATCATGGCATTAGGGAAGTTCCACGGCGTAATGGCGGCGACAACGCCGATAGGCTGTTTGATCGTGATGATCCGGCGACCGGGCAGCGGGCTTGGGATCGTTTCACCATAGGTCCGTTTACCTTCTTCCGCAAACCACTCGATGAAACTGGCGCCATAAGCGATCTCTCCCATCGCTTCCGCCTGCGGTTTCCCTTGCTCCAGACTCAACAATTCTGCCAGAGCCTGTTGATTCTCCATCATTAACCGAAACCAGCGTTGCAGAAGCTGGCTGCGTTGTTTGGCGGTCATTGCTCTCCAGGCAGGCAGGGCTTGTTGAGCAGCGGCAATTGCCCGTTCTGTTTCCGCCGCGCCCATATTACTGACGTGTGCAATAACCTCGCCATTTGCCGGGTTAGT
This sequence comes from Photorhabdus sp. RM323S, assembly GCF_042879375.1. NCBI lineage: Bacteria > Pseudomonadati > Pseudomonadota > Gammaproteobacteria > Enterobacterales > Morganellaceae > Photorhabdus > Photorhabdus sp. RM323S. The sequence continues at coordinate 18,521 of NZ_JBHFKZ010000019.1, read as the reverse complement.
CACCTTAAACGTGACTTTGTTATCGGCATCAATCCATTGCCCGTTGATATAAGCCTGCTGGCGCAATAGTTCTGTATTCACATTATTTGTCATTGTTTTTTTCTCCTGAAAACACTTGGATGAGTTGCGTCTGTTGGTAAGAAGTTGCCAGTAGCTGGCATAACCAACTCAACCCGGCGCAAACGGCCATCACAAGGGCCATAGCAAAAGGGGTTTCATCTTGTAATAAAGAGACGGCAACGCTGGCGAGTGCTGCCATCGCGAATTGCGAAGAGATAGCGAGTGCGCTAGCGCTGCCGGCAAGTTGACCACGATGTTGAAGCAATAGGGAGAGGCCGTTAGTACCAATGGCATTAACCAGCGATATTACCAGCATGACCAAAATAACGATAACAGTCAGATTTTGCTGATAAAAAATAACCAGCAAAATACCAAACAGTAATTGAGCGCTGGTTTGGATAAATAACAGACCAGAAAGGTTATAAAATTTCAGTAACTGAACATTGATCAGCACCATCGCTATCATGCCTAGTGCATTACAGCCGAACAGTAATCCATAGTAGTTCGCCGGAACCTGAAAGTAATTGATATAGACGAAAGGTGAACCACTGATAAAAGCGAACATGGCGGCGCAAGTGAATGCCAATGTGCCGATAGTTGCCATTGCTTCACGGTCAGCCAGCAATTTGCCGTAGTTTTTAAACGCGGTGATAAGTTTTCCACTATCATTATTAGCAGGCAGCGTTTCTGGCAACAAAAATAATAATAATAACCCACTGATACAACCGACCAGCGTCAGCAAAATAAATATGGCCTGCCAGTTGAAATAGGTTAATAGTAAACCCCCGAGTAAGGGGGCGATAAGTGGCGCGATCATTGTCACCAGCGTCATCAGTGACAGCACCCGGGGTAATTCCGCTGGGCGATAGATATCACGGGCGATGGCTCGGGCCATAACAACTGCCGCGCCGCTGCCAAATGCCTGTAATGCACGCAGTAAAATCAAATGTTCAACTTGCGTCACCCATGTACATGCCACACTGGCGACGACGAATAACGCCATGCCACTGAGCAACAGCTTTCTGCGTCCTAAACGGTCGCTCAATGGGCCATATAACAGCATGCCAATGCAAAAGCCGGCGAAAAATGCGCCCAGAGTATATTGCATTTGCCCTTGTGTCGCCTGTAGTTGCCTTGCCATTTCCGGCAAGGCTGGCAGGTACATATCAATCGACAAAGGCCCGAATGCCACCAGCGCACCCAATAATGGGATCAGCCAGCGCGGGGGATGTTGATTAAAGGGCTTCGGCATCACTATTCCTTACGAAATAAAGCGTGAACATTGTTTTGTTTGTAGTTCAGTACTGGGTCCAATTCTTCCATCGAAAAAGAGAGGGCGAGGTAACGCTGTGCTATCAGTGAGGCAAAATGTTCTTTGATCAGGCTGAACAGCATCTCGCCAACCTGTTGACGACTTTCAAGGCTGCGCCCGGCACCGATTTTCAGCGTCATATGGACGAAAGCGTAATCATGTTGACCGTCAGCCATGTGCCAGGTATCCAGCCAGACAGCACGGCTGCGTATTCCCGCTAATGGAAAAATGCCGGTATCTGCCAGCGCTTGATTCACTTTGGCAAACAGCGCTGGCAGATTGGCTTGTTCACGGATATTTTCCGTACATTCAGCATAAAAATGTGGCATAGGTGACTCCAAATCAGGCTGTGGCTTGCGCATCGGTAATGTCATCAGGCAACGGGAATACCGCGTTGACTTGCCCGGTGCCGGAACTGGGGAACAGTTCGGTCAGGAATTCTACCTTACCGTCATATTTATCCCAACCAAGCAGGCCTAGCAGCATCACGGTATCGTGCATATTGCCTTCGCCGTAGCAGTAATCTGCATATTCCGGCAGCATCTTGCAGAACTCTTTGAATTTGCCCTCTTTCCAAAGCTGTACCACCCGGCGATCCATCTGTTCATCAAATTCGCGGGTGTAGCTGTTCATGCCCTCTTCTGCGCGCTGATCATCAATAAAGCGGTGAGAAAGAGAGCCGCTGGCCAGCACAGCAACTGTGCCGTCATATTTCTTAATCGCTTTCAGAATGGCTTCCCCAAGACGACGGCTGTCTTCAAAAGCATGAACAGTACAGAATGCGGAGATAGAGATGACTTTAAAATGTCGGTCGCTATTCATGTAACGCATTGGTACCAGCGTGCCGTATTCCAGTGTCAGGCTTGGGATTTCATGCGCCTGAGCGCGCACGCCCATATTGCGTGCCTCTTCCGCGATCATTTGTCCCAATTCAGGGTTGCCGTCATATTCATAACTCATATCGCGGATGAAATGTGGCAATTCATTACTGGTGTAAATACCGGAGAAATGGTCGGCACAATTGATGTGATAGGCACTGTTTACCAGCCAGTGGGTATCAAACACGATAATCGTATCGACACCCGTTTCACGGCAACGACGGCTGATCTCTTTGTGTCCGTCAATGGCTCCCTGACGGCAACCATGATGTTTTCCCGGCAGTTCAGAAAGATACATTGATGGCACATGTGTAATTTTGGCCGCTAACGCTAACTTACCCATAAAATCCTCATTTGATATCAGGACGGCGAACCGGAATTCGCCGTGGTTAACGCTGATGAAACCGTTATATCCCCCAACGTGGGATTGGATGATCCCCCATAGAGATACAGACGTTTTTCATCTCTGCAAACACGTCAAAACTGTATTCACCGCCTTCACGACCGGTACCGGAGGCTTTCACTCCGCCGAATGGCTGGCGCAAGTCGCGGACATTCTGGGTATTGACGAATACCATGCCGGCTTCAATATTACGGGCCAGACGCAATACTTTGCTGACATCCTGCGTCCAGATGTAAGAAGCCAGACCATATTCCACGTCATTCGCCAGGCGCAGGCCTTCGGCTTCATCTTTGAATGGCAACAAACACGCGACAGGGCCGAAGATCTCTTCCTGCGCAACGCGCATACGGTTATCGACATCCGCCAGAACTGTTGGACGCAGGAAGTTGCCGCCTTTCAGGTGTTCCGGCAAATCAGTGGGTTTATCTGGGCCGCCGGCCAGCAGCGTTGCCCCTTCTTCGATGCCCAGGCGGATGTAACCGGAGACTTTTTCCCAATGCTGTTTGCTGATAAGCGCACCAACCTGCGTGCTTGGATCTTGTGGATCGCCAACTCGCAGACGATTCGCACGTTCAGCAAAACGCTGCACAAACTCAGGGTAGATGCTTTCTTGAATAAAAATGCGTGAACCAGCGGTACAACGTTCACCATTGATAGAGAAAATGGTGAACAGGGCGGCATCCAGTGCGCGTTCAATATCGGCGTCTTCGAAGATCAGAACCGGCGATTTGCCGCCCAGCTCCATTGAGTATTTTTTCAGGCCGGCATTTTTCATGATCTGGCGGCCGGTTGCGGTACCGCCGGTAAAAGAAACCGCTCGAACATCGTGGTGTTTCACTAATGCATCCCCGGCAGTGGCGCCGTATCCTTGCACTACGTTTAAAACACCGGCAGGGATACCTGCTTCCAACGCCAGCTCTCCCAGACGGTTTGCAGTTAATGGGGAGAGTTCTGACATTTTCAGCACCGCAGTGTTACCCAGTGCCAAACAGGGGGCGACTTTCCAGGTCGCGGTCATAAATGGCACATTCCACGGCGAAATCAGCGCACAAACACCGACTGGCTGCACCAGCGTATAGTTGAGCATCTTGTCGTCAACCGGATAGGTCCGGCCATTCATTTGCTGACAAATCTCAGCAAAGAAGTTGAAGTTGTGAGAAGCGCGTGGGATCAGGACATTTTGCGTTTGATGAATAGGCAAGCCGGTATCTTTGGTTTCCATTGCTGCGATTTCAGGCACATTCTCATCAATCAGCTCACCCAAACGGCGCATCAGGCGTGCACGTTCTTTCATCGGCAGATCAGCCCATTTGGGGAAGGCTTCTTTTGCTGCGGCCACCGCTTGATCAATCTCTTCCTGACCACCGGAAGCCACTTCTGCCAGCACTTCGCCGCTAGCCGGGTTGGTGGTTGCAAAATACTCTTTACTGCTGACGTTTTTGCCGTTGATCCAATGATTAATCATTGTCATGACAGGCTATCCTCATATTCTTGCTGGCTGACAATACGATTGACCAGACGCCCAACGCCTTCAACCTCAACAATAACTTCATCTCCCGGTACCACATCAGACAGTCCTTTGGGTGTCCCGGTGGCGATCATGTCTCCCGGTTGCAGCGTCATAAAGTCGCTCAGATAGGCGATCAGGAATGGGATATCGAAAATCAGATCGGCGGTGGTGCCGCGCTGACGCAATTCACCATTGACCCAGGTGTTTAATGTCAGATTATGCGGATCCGAGACCTCTTCTTTATCAATGATCCACGGGCCGATGGGGGTTAGCGTGTCGCGGCTTTTTACCCGGAGGTTAGGGCGATAATAGTTTTCCAGATAGTCACGGATCGCGTAGTCGTTACAAACCGTGTATCCGGCAACGTAATCCATCGCCTGTTCTTTGGCGACTTTATGGGCGGTTTTACCGATGACAACCACCAGCTCGGATTCATAATGCATGTATTCCACATGATCCGGGCGGACGGAAACCTGACGATGGCCGATCAGCGTATTGGCTGCCTTGATAAAAACCAGGGGTTCTTGCGGTGGTTTGAATTCAAGTTCAGTGGCGTGATCGGCGTAGTTCAGGCCGAGGGCAAACAGGGTTCCGTCTGCGGGTGGCAGCCATTGGACGGATTCACTGCTGACTTTGTTGCCATCCGGCAGGCAGACATTTTCCTGATCATCAACCGTCACATTCAGATCCTGCCCCTGATAACGAACTCTTGCGTGTTTCATGCTTTTTCTCCTGCTTGCACAACCTGATTCTCCAGCGATGGGAAACCTGCTGCCCGGATAACCACGTTGTCACCTGGTTTGATGGAAACCCGTTGATGCGGAGTGCCAAGCAAGATCACATCACCTTCTTTCAAGGTGGCGAAATCACTTAATGCTGCGACCAATTCCGTAGTTGAACGCACCAGATCGGTTGTTGACCAGCGATCAACTTCCTGACCATTGATTTCAGTAATGATATCCAGCGCATCAATTGATTCAGGATTGATCATTTGACCTATAGGGCAAAAACCATCACGACATTTTGCTTTAATAGCCGGGCGATAGAACGCCGTTTCAGGCAGGCTGACTTCATTGGCTAATGCATAACCTGCGATATATTCGGCTGCGTTTTCAGCGGTGACTTTACGTGCGGCTTTACCTATCACCAGCGCCAGTGTTGCGCCGCTCTGAACCTCTTCCCCCGCAGGATGGGGAATAACGTCACCGGAGGTAATAACGGTATTTCGCGGTTTGATAAACCATACCGGGGTCTTAGGAAGGGTGTTATAAGGCGCTTGTTGAAATGAGTTATGCCAGAAATCGACCTGGCTCTGATGGTTGAGGGCTACGGCGAAGACAGTGCCTTTCATTAACGACTCCTCTGAGCTTAAACAGACAGCTTTAAGATGCATTTATTAATATATTAATAAATCATAAATCGATTTGTTGCAATATGTTAATGTGTTTGTTAATTTTAATTGTGATCTCAGTAACAATATCTCTGCTAAATTTGTTTTTTATCATTATTAATCAACATGTTAATATTTTTACAAATAAAATCATTACTATTGTATTAACTTTTTATTCACCTCGTTTTCAGGGTTTATTTTTGTTTACTTATTAATATTTTTATGATTTTTTCTTTGTGGTTGATAGAGTGACGTGCTAGTCTTTTTTATTGTGGTTATAGAGTGACATAGACACTCTCGACAGAGAGTAAATCAGTGATTAACTAAGATGAGAGCCTTCATTACCCATGCATGAATCTCTGACAATTGCATTACTTCAGGCGCGGGAAACCGCGATGGGTTTTTTCCGCCCAATCCTTAAGAGTCATAATTTGACTGAACAGCAGTGGCGTATTATTCGTGTGTTGTCTGATAACCGGTCAATTGATTTTTATGATTTATCTTGCCAGACCTGTATTCTTCGTCCAAGTCTGACGGGGATATTGACTCGCATGGAACGTGATGGATTGATTTTTCGTCTTAAACCGATGAATGACCAGCGCAAACTTTATGTCTCTTTGACGCAGGATGGTCAGAAACTTTATGAAAAGGCGAAAGAGCAGGTAGAACAGGGATATCAGGCCATTGAAAAAGCCTTTTCACCGGAGAAGATGGCTCAGCTTTCAGTATTGTTGGAGGAGTTAATTGCTATAGGTAAGAATTCGCCGGGAAATATGGATAAGGAAACGAAATAAAAATTTTATTCAAAATGATGATGATGAATAACAGTAAAATTGCTGATCAGGGCGGTATCAGCAATTATTATTTCGGACTACTGAATAATCAGCGTTAATATTTCCTGTGGATAGATAATAAATTGCCCACGGAATATTGTACCTGCTGGATAATAAGGGGAGAGTGTTTCCCGTAACACTAATGTTATTTCATTATTTTCGAGGGATAGGGCAGTAATTTCAGCCGCGTCAAAGCCAAAGAACCGTTTTACTTGTGGATAAAGTGCTTTATACAAGCTTTCTTTTACCGAAAAAGCGAGAGTAAACGCCTGTTCAAAGGGTAAATGACAATGTTTCAGGAGTTGAATCTCCCGGTCATTCACGATCATTGTTGTGAGTTCATCCATATTTTGACGGCTAACAATAGTTTCGATATCGACACCAATTAATCTGTTATTCGTTTGCGGTGCTGCCAGCACAATTGCACAATGAGCTGAATGAGAAACAGAACCGCAAATATCCTTAGGCCAGATTGGGGCGCGATCATTGCCTGAGATCAGATTAAACTCCGGTTGCCCTAATTGTGCTAAAAGTTGTCTGGCGCAATAACGTGCTGCCAGATATTCAGCCCGCCGTTTATTGACGGCTTTGGCTAATTGAGCTGGGAAGGGGAGATCTAACTGTTCGAACAGTTCATCGTGATAATGTGACAGATCAAAACGGGCTTGCCAAAGATGTACCTGAGGATACTGAATAACGGTTCCATACTCGATTCGAGTGATAAAGCCATTGCCATATTCTGGCAGCGGTGCCTGAGCGGTGTGTATAACTGTCTGTTCCATGTTGATTATCCTGATAATGAAATATGCTACAGTCTATACTTAATATCACTCATATTGAATTGTGAAATGTGCGATAGCGTTAGCTTTTCCACCTGTTATTTTCTCATCGGTTTGGTAATAACGGGCGGTGAAAGGTAATGTATAGGTAGTGTTTGCTGTTGCATATCCGAAAACTAGCGGACTTTCCAGAGAAACAGGTGTTGTTCCCATATATAAGATTTGTATACCAACGCCTTTAGCTGTATTTTTACTATTATGGTTATTTAATTGAATAACACTATCTGGGGCATAATTTACTTTTTCTCCTGAAAAAGTAATTTTGGGCTTAACATTTTTTGTACATTTAATTTCGATATTAAAACCCGCATTACCCACAGTAGAGCCTATACCTTTAAATAAAGAACTATTCACACGACCAAAATCTACCATTGGCCTTGGGGTTGTTGTTGAGCAAGTTTGTGTTTTTATCGTATAGTTAGTTCTAGTTTTTATTCTTATTAATTCTGTACCTGTAAATGTCTGTAATATAGCAATCTTTCTTGGCCTGAGTACTTGCCCTGATGGTAACATCCCTGCTTGGTAAAGATAGACACTAATTTTTCCTATATCTTTTAAGGTTATTCCATCTTTATATTTATAAATGTAATTACTGCCGCTTGTTGTGGGTAATTTCATATTTTCTTCTTCTCCAGAGGCAATAAGATAGAAATAGAGATTATCTATTCCTGTGGTTATCATGCCTGTGCCATGAGGCGTATTTCCAGGTTTAGATGGATATACATCTCCCATAAAAATAAGAGGCTCTCCGGTTGGATCACAATTATGGGGATTAAGAAGAGGTGTGTTTTCATTAATATTCATCAGTTGGGCGAGTTGCAATGGTCTGAACTCGCCAACAAGAATGCTTTTTTTCTCATTTATATTGGGATTAATGTTAACACTATTAAGTTCAATATCTAAGCTGATTTGTCTTGCATTTAATAAGCAGCGTGCGTATGTTTCTGTAATACTGAGTAATATTAATGTAAATATTGTGATTATCATTAAGTAGCGTTTCATATATATTCCAGTTGAGATTTATTCTTAATTACCGATAATTCAATGAAGCCAGAATAATGCTATTATCTTTCTGATGTAATTTACTGATGAAATTAATATAGCAGACTTATTTGTTGTATAAGTCTGCGTCTAATTCCAGGTTAACACGACTGCGGAGAGTTTCGCTTTTTATATGTTAACATAATGTTAATATGCTAATCTCAATAGAGGGAGTTGTAAAGCTATTTGTATTCAATTGTAAAATGTACTGTGGCATTCGCTTTTCCCCCAGTTATTTCATCACCGGTTTGATAATAGTGGGCAGTAAGTGGTAAATAATAGAGCTTTTCTTCACTACTTCCCCATTTGGTTATATTAAGAGGTGTGTTCATATAAACAGGTCTATTTTCATGTAACAATTGAACACCAATACCGTTGGCTGTATTCCCATCGCCGTATTGATGCAGTTTAATAATGTTATTTAGGCTTGGGCTTACTACCTCCCCTGAGAAACTAATATCAGGGATATTTTCATCTTTACATTGAATCACAATATAAAAATCATTACCACCGGCTATAGAACCTTTACCTTTAAATGCAGAAGAATGAATTTTTCCGAGTTTTATTTCTTTATAGGGGGTTGATGTCATGCAGCTTTGACTGCCAATGATATTGTCCTTGTTATATACGATATTTATTAATTTTTTACCATCATCTGTTGATAAAGAAGATATCAGTCCTTTTTTTAGTATAGAGCCTGATCGGATATCTCTTTCTTGAATAAGCTCAATTTTTATTTTCCCAATATCTCTTAAGGTTATTTTTTTATTGATACCATCATGAGAACTACCATTTCCATCATAAGATACGAAAAAATATAAATTATCTACACTTGTATTTATCCAGCCACTATCTTTAGATAGTTTAATTTCACCTGATTTTGTTCTATAAACTATGTTTTCATTATTATCACAGGTAGCAACAATTGCATCGGCTTTAATTTCCGCTTTGTTAGCCAGCTCCATTGGGCCATATTCAGCGATGGTAATAGGTCTTCGAATATTAAAATCCGCATTGATAATTTCATTTATATTAACATTTAAATCAATAGCTTTAAATTTTTTGTTTAATGTACATGTAGCAATTGATTCTGTAATATTGAGTAGTGTCAGTATTGATATTGCCAGTATAATTAATTTATTTTTCATATTGTTCCGGGATAAATATTATTTTAGTTACTGACAACTCAATGAAGCCAGGATAATACCATTATTTTTCTGATATAATTTACTGTCGAAATTAATATAACAGCTTTGTTTATCGCCTAAATCAGCTTTTAATTCTGCTGTGTCGCTGACGCCACTAAGGAAGACTTCACTTCTTTCATTCACCATACCGTCGACGCCATTCTTACCGGTGATGACCGTTCCGAAAGGGAGTTTTTTACCTTTATGCTGTAAAGTTAAAAATACTCTATGACCCACGCGAATCGAATAATCCGCCAGTACCAATGCGCCTTTGGTTGGAATAACTTTAGCTGTCGGGTTGTCAATATCGACGTCATCACCGAATGTATTTGTATCAAGAGATAACGAGTTTTCCCGATATTGCGATATATAAGGAACAACGGTATATCCCCGCCAATCTGTACTGATAGAAGTATTATTAAGTACTTTTGCGTTGACTGCCCCAGGGGCGCGGATTAAGGCACTGGCACCGCTTTCGCTGATATTTTGTGCCAGTGTAACGCCATAGGGATGGGCAATAATTGCTCCCTCTAATCCATAATTAATGCGTTGATTTTTACCATGATCCGTGGTGTAACCGGCATTAATTGAACCATATGAACCTCTATAATGCAGGCTGGCGGCATTACCTGATTCTTTTTCTTTCTCTGATTTTTGGTAACTGTAATCCTGAGACACCGTATAAGTTAGATTTTGTTGTTCCAGTAAAGAACCGGATAATGTCATCGAATGCTGGCTGTCACCGTTTGTATTATAAGAGGTGTTATAATCTACGGTTGCACTGTGATAACCTGATGGCAGCCACTTGTCCAAAGGAACACTGATATTGAGTAAAAAAACCTGATCGTTATTAATTCGTGAACGATTACGGTAATAATTGTAGCTCAACGATAAAGAGATATCATGAATACTGGTGTTATAAGACATAGAATATGACTGATTCTTGCTGGTTTTATCTTGCCAGTAATCTTGTTGCCAGGCAGATAATGAAAAATTGCCATATTGACCTAAACTCTGGCCCATTGTTATTTGCATCCGGTTTTTTGGCGAGTTATTTTGGTGATTATCAGTAAATTGGTGGTTATTATTGGCATCGCTAAAGCTGTAATAACCATTGGTATTGTAGCGATAACCCGCTAATGTCACTGTTGTATTGGTCGCGGTAAAACCTTTGCTGTAACGGATTTGATAAGACTGGCCGGTTTTCTTTTCTCCGGTTGGGAAATGCGTTTTTGCATTTGTTACATCTATTGACACTGCACCAAATGAGCCGAGATTATGCCCTAAGCCTAATGCACTGCCTAAATAGTCAGGAGAAATAATGGTGCCACCATAAATCGTGGTGCTGTCCCATAGCCCGTAAATCGCCTCTGTCTGAATAAACCTTTTTTTACTGGTTTGTTTGCCGCCACTGAATTTACCGAGATTAGCCAGGTATTTTATTTGGCCTTCACGGATCATCAACGGTGAGGCAGAAAAGGGTTGAGTAAATTTCCTGACTTTGCCATTTTCTTCATAAATAGATACTTCCAGATCACCATTTAGGTTGCTGGGATAAATATCGATAATTTCAAAAGCACCCGGTGGAACAAAAGTTTGATAAATAAGATTATCTTTCTGATGGATTTCTATTCTGGCGTGAGTCATGGCAATACCGCGAACAACAGGAGCAAAACCTTGCTGGCTATCTGGCAGCATTTGGCTATCAGACATCAATTTGACACCATTAAAAGTGAAACTATCGAATACCATACTGTCGGTTGATGTTTCACCCAATACCAAACGGGATCTTAATGGGCGAATATCCCGTTCAGCATAGGCTTTAAGTGATTTCCATTCAGATGTTGTGTTATTACGGCTGTAATAACTACTATGGCGAACACGCCACGGACCTAAATTAACACCACTGCGTAAATTCAGATATTGATTCTGTTCACGTTGATTTTTATTCCAGGATTGCATCCCTGTCAGATGATAATTGGTGAAAAACATGGGCAAACCATCATTCCACTGATCAGGAGAGATATCACCCCTGATTTGTGATCTCATTGCCGCCTGAGGAAAATTCAGGTGCAAAGTAAGCTGGCTTAAATCCAGTTCTGTTGATGCCTGTTTGATATATTTCTCTGGTTGAGAAATGATTTCTTGTTCAGAAAGTGACGCTAATTCAGGAAAGCTTTCTATTTTTACCCCAATTTCCTTTAGAAAGCTGACAGATAACTCAGGGCAAAGTTTATTTCCACACTCAATAAAGGCGAGATTTTTAATGCCGATATCTTTCTTATTGACAATAACATTCACTTTATAGATGCCTGGAATGTGAGAGTTTGTTTTTGCCAAGCTATCCAGGTTAATATTTTCTCGGTCTTCATCTGATAATTGTAATGCATTGATATCAAAGTACAGCTCTGCATATACTGGTAATGATAAACAATAAGCAATTAAAGCAAAGCTGATTATCTTTTTCACAATACTCTCATCAGATCATTTTATTAGAAACTAAACAGGCGCTCTTCTGTTGTGCCGCCGTAATCATTGATAGCAGTCAGAGTCACCCTTTTTATGCTACTTTTGGTTGGAAATACCTTATCGCTAAAAGGCGGGATAAATCCGGGTTTATCGATTGATTTCCCATCAATTTTCATCTCATTAAGATTAACGTAATAGGCAGTGGGGTTGGTTAACTGAATACCATTGGTATTACGTGATATTTCCAAACGATTGATTGCATTATTAGCGTCATTATCAGATAGCCCAGTTGGACGATAAATCAGTTTGATAATGTTTTTTATCGTGATAATCATTTTGCTGTTGTCATTTTTTTCCACTGCTGGAATCGCGTTGACATTTAGCAAAAATATCGATTCCCGATCAGATGGCAGATGATTACCGATATATGAAACACGGATCTGATGTTCGCTCTCTTTCGACACTTTAAACAGTGGTGGCGTAATAACAAACGGTACTTTGTTTTGACTGTTATCGATATTATCTACCCACGACTGAACAAGATAAGGTCTTTCTGTGTCCGAGTTGGTGATAGAAATAGTGGCTTCTTTTTGTGAGCCATTATAGATAAGGCGAGTGCCGCCTAAGGTAATCCCTGCTTGTACTTGTCCCATAAAAAGGACAAGTAAAAAGGGAGTAATAAAGCGAAGCATTTTTACTCCTTTAGTTGTAAATAAACTTTAATAAAATTTTTAACTAAATTTTATGGGTAGATAAGTGTGAAGTTTACATCTGAATTAATCTCACCATCACCTATTGTAGTATGGGTCGATTGTAATTTTGCTATAAGAGGAATTGTGGCTTTTTGTGCTGTGATTGTATAACCGGATACTTTTGTATTGGCATCTATTTTAGTTCCATTATCTTTAGCTAGAAGAATACCTGCACCAGAAACCTTTGTGGAGTATAGAGTAGGATCATGAGCATCTTTTGTGCCAATAAATTCGATACCAACAGCTGAACCTGGGCAACTAGTTAGTTCTATAGAAAAACTCTTAGTAATTGCCACAGTTCCTAGTGTACTTCCAAGAGCGCTTTTAGATATTTTTCCAAAATCAATTGTTTGCTCTTTCCCGCCACTGCTACTAATAGTACAGCCGTTATTAATAATTGTCCCTCTGAATTTAATGACTCCATCATAAGACAACGCATTGAAACTGGTAAAAATCCCCAATACCATAGCCAAAGAAACCCAAATAAAATTCTTTCTCATTTAAAAATACCTTACCTTAATAAAGATGTGTGTGATTTTTTTGTACAATAAAACTATATACCAAACCAGAGTTATAATTTAATGGTTGATTATATAATTGAATTAATTTACATAGTGATATATAACTCGATTGAGTTTCTACCCCTATTTTTATATGCCTTTGATTTTTTACGCAGCGTTTTTTACTGATAAATAATTCATCAGTAATTTCTGTGATTTTTTCTATATACATCATCATGTTTGTTAATAATAATCTTTGATATTAATTTTAACCCAAGAAGTGATTTTTCTCCAAAATATCATTTATGACTGAAAGTTTCTTAATGTTATTAATAATGATTCTTATTCTTATTAAAATATCGCGAGTGTTAAGACACGATAAATTTTCATACCAATCACGAAATTTTTACAAGGTAATTGTTATAATGTAGTGAAAAGCTCTTGTGGGCAAGATATATACATGGATAAATTTATTTTTATTGTCTGTTGAGCGGATGTCCACTAGTGAAATAACTGCATTAATAAAAACGAACTATCACTGTTAAGCTCGGTACATGTATCTTACACAGAGATTTACACCAATGTTCTGACTGAGTCAATCATAGTGCTGTAGTATTAATACAATTAGACAAATTGCCATCTTGATTATAACTACGATAGCAACGAATTTTTCTTAATATCATTAACTTGTTTTCAAGTTGGAGCTTTCATCTTTCTTTAGGGCTATTCTCATGCGATGGAGAGGAGTATTAACTAAAATATGATCTTTTTCAACAACTTAAATTAAAAAAGAGTGTTTTTTTTCTGTTTTATAAAAATATCTTGTTATTTCATAATGTTATAATTATAAATTAATCGTTTGATTTGATGTGTTTGTATGTAACTTTCAGATTTAAACAACTGATTGAATGATTCGAACAGAGTAAATAGTAGTGATATTTATTATCTAATCTAATGTTTTATCATTAATAATGATATGAATCAGACGATTTAGTTCGTTTTTTCTGGTAGTTTGTTGGAATATTCTATTGTTAATGAACTGTCCGTGTATTTTATGATCAAAATCATTATCGATAGCTTTAATTGTGAAGATTTAATCATTAACTAGGCAGAAATAACTGTGTTAGCAAGGGCTCATAAACAGGATCTTTAGCGCCAACCTGTTATTTTAGATAGAAAAAGGCTTTATTTATGATCTGATAATTGTCGCCAAACAAAATACCGAGATCAGAGAATAAAGCCGATGACAATTATCGCCACAAAACTTCAGTTAATGCCATTCTTCCAGTCACACTTTTCTTGAAAAAACCGTCCGCAGATGTGACTTTATCGGACGACTCAGAAATATTGGGCCACAGTCTCCGGTTCTTAGTCTGATAGCCGCGTTGAGCAAAGGAAATTGTACCGCCTCCATCTCTGACCTGCATCGGCAGTTTAACGGTATGTACCTGAATGAAAAACAAACTATGATAATCCAGTATGTGTTTTTTATACCGGATTTTTTCACATTGAAACTAAATAAGGGAAATGATAACTGCCATGTAAATTATTTGGTCAGATTTCTTCGTTATTATTGCTGTTATTATCTATTATGTGATCTAAATCGAGTTTTATTATTAGTTTTAGTTTGTTTTGTTGATCGTCCCAGTATCAAAACCATATGCTTAATTGTAGAGTTATTATTGGAAATATTTCTTGTCGGTGCGTACATGCAGTATGTAAGAACGATTTGCTTTGTTGGTCCTTCGGACCACACTAAAATGCGTTCAAAAGCGCTCTTTTTTGTCTGAGTACTGTATAGGTTCGTTCTTTATTAAAAATAATGACAAATAAAATAACCCTATGGAATAGACAATAAGAGTGAAAACGCAGTAGAGAGCAATCTAAATGAATATGTTGGGAGGAGCATATGAATTGAATTTCGTTTTAGTTTGAACCATGTGTTGGTAAATACTTCTGAACGTCTGAAAAATCGCATCAAGGAACGATCTAACTGTAATACATCTCATTACAAGCAATATTTTATTGTATTAATTGCCATGAAATAATACCGAATGTGGCGGATTCACATGATAAGTGCAGTCAATAAAAGTTGAAGGAGTTTATCTAAAAAATAGGAACAGAAATGGAATGTCTTATTCCGATTCACCAGAAGAATCATTTACTTTGTTGTTAGGAAAATTATTGTTACGTAGTTGTTGATTTTATAACTATTAATCGGGCTATTGCATTTAAAGCCTGATAGAAAGTGCTGCCTAAGTATCTTAATTAATGCTTGATGTGTTCGTTGCATTCTTCTCCAGTCAAATAGACAAAAAGTAGGAAAAAACGTCTGTGGTGACTCCCGGGATTAATAGTCTTCAAATATCTAACAAATTCGTTGAGGTAATAGATGAAAGGTAACATTGCTACAGCGGGAAATGTTCTTAAAGACGAAGCTCTCTCTCAGATGTCATGTGAAAATATAACTCATAATACGTATGATACATCGATTCCACCACGAGAATGCATTGTGGTGGGGGGAACAACCCTGGCGGTGTTTTGCGTCGAGCAAATTTTGGCGGCTGGACATACCATACAAGCAGTGCTGCCTACTGATACTGTTCTACAAACATGGGCTGCCCAGCAAGGGATTGTTTGTGTGAACTCAGTTGATGCATTACAGGAACAAATTACGTTACACCCTGCCGATTGGCTTTTTTCAATCGTTAATCCAATCATCCTGCCGGTGTCGCTCATTGAACAAATTCGTGGCGGGGCTTTTAATTATCATGATAGTCCTTTGCCTCGTTATGCGGGCAGTCATGCAACGTCTTGGGCGCTGTTAGCGAGGGAAACATCGTATGCCGTTTCTTGGCTCTGTATTGAAGGCGATGTGAATGCCGGAAACATCGCGGTGCAATGGCCGGTATCGATTGAAGAACGGGATACGGTTTTCTTATTGAATCTGAAATGCTATCAGGCGGCTCAAAAAGGATTTGTTGAACTACTGAAAAATCTGGGACGCGACGCACTGGTGACTTATCCTCAGGATCTCTTGCAACGGAGTTTTTATGCTCAGTCACGTCGCCCCGATTGGGGGGGATATTTGTGTTGGGAGCAGTCGGGAGAAGTCCTGTCAGCTTTAGTGCGGGCATTAGATTTTGGGGAGAATTATTTAAATCCATTGGGTTGCCCGAAGCTATTACTGAAACAGGGCCCGGTACAAATTTCCTGGCTTCAGCGGTTGAACACGTGCTCTGATAGCGTACCCGGTACGTTGATTAGTGTGGAGGAGGATGCCTGGCAGGTGACGACCGGCAGTGAGGATGTCCGGATTGGGGGATTCGCCACCCTTGAAGGTCAGTTGCTGTCTGCCAGAGAGCTTGCCGATATATCGGAACTTAGACCGGGCAAACAGCTTCCTTTATTCTTCTCACAACAAGCGCAGAATGTAAAAGATACCCTTCAAGTACTCGCACCCAGTGAACCATTTTGGTATGAGCGTCTTGCTTCATTGCAACCACTCCAGTTGCCTTTTGAAATGATTGGGGAACAGGTAGAACCCCGATGGGGGATGAGCCCCTGGCAGCCTCCATTACTAAAAAATGCTGGAGAAGATCCATTACAGGCATTATTGCAGGTATTCGTTATCTATCTTGCGCGCTTGACTCAGCAGACTGAACTCCAAATCGGCTGGTGTGTGGATGGGGCAGAAGATAAATCAGATATATTGACCGGGTTGTCATCGGTGGTGCCGATGGTTGTTGAGGTAGCGTTTGATAAGCCGTGGTCTGTGGTAGCTGATTGGATTGATAACGAGCTTATCCAATTGGCACGGCACTGCACATTTAGTCGTGATCTTCTTTCCCGTTCTCCTTCACTGCGGGCTATCCCGGAATTAAGAACAAGCCGACCGTGGCAGATCGCCGTTTCTGTGATACAGGATGACAAATCGTGTGATCAGGCGGTGCCGGGCGAATTGCTGACGCTGCAAATCAATGCGCAGGGCGGTTTTCGTTGGATCTACGATGAAAACCGCTTGAGCACGGAAAAGGTTCTGCGCATGGGTGAACATTTACAGATGCTGGCAGAGTCAAAAAGGCAGGGAGAGGAAGTTCCTGTCTGGCAGCTTAATTTGTTGTCTGAAGCTGAACGTACCTTGCTACTGGAAACCTGGAACGCCACGGAAACCCCTTATCCTGATCCATTATGTATTCACCAATTATTCGAGCAACAGGCAGAACAGGCCCCGCACGCCACAGCGTTGGAATATCAAGAACAGACCCTCAGTTATGCGGAACTGAATACCCGTGCTAACCGGCTGGCTCATCAACTGATTGCGTTGGGCGTCACACCGGACCGGCGGGTAGCGATTTGTGTGGAGCGCTCCCCGATGATGGTGGTGTCATTGCTGGCAGTGCTGAAAGCTGGCGGGGCTTATGTGCCGCTGGATTCAACTTATCCGAGGGAACGTCTGGCGTATATTCTGAGTGATAGTGCGCCGTCAGTGGTGCTGGTTGATGAAGCTGGCCGGGCGGCGCTGGGCGAACAGGCGCTGGTAGGCGTGACGATATTCGACCCGAATATTCAACTTAACCAGCCTGACAGCAACCCGCAGATCCCGACGTTGACGCCCCAGCATCTGGCCTATGTGATTTACACCTCCGGTTCAACCGGGCAGCCGAAAGGGGTAATGGTGGAACATCAGGCGATTTATCAACGTTATCTGGGCTTTAATGATACCTATGCCGTTACCCCGCAAGACCGGCTATTGCAATTTGCCGCGTTTGCGTTTGATGTTTCAGTGGAAGATTTCTTCTCGTCATTATGCAACGGGGCCACACTGGTTATCCGGGATGATAGTTGGCTGGCTTCGATACCAGAATTTGTTGCCTTAACCCGGCAATATCGTATTACGGTGATGTCACTGCCGACTTTATTCTGGTCTGAACTGGCGGCCAGAGATCCGGGATTACCGCTGCCGGATTGTCTCCGGCTCATCATCATTGGGGGTGAGGCGGTGAAAAAGAGCGCCATTCAGGCGTGGTTTAAGCAGGCAGGCCACCAGCCCCGGCTATTGAATGGTTATGGTCCGACGGAAAACACCGTGACGGTGACCTATAAGGATGTGTTATCCCCGGAAGATGCCCGTTCTATCGGCCGACCGGCTAAAAATGCCCGTATCTATCTGTTGGACAAATATGGCGAACTGGTACCTGCGGGTTGCGTGGGCGAGATGTACATTGGTGGTGTGGGTGTGGCTCGGGGTTATCT
The DNA here is from genome assembly GCF_042879375.1 of Photorhabdus sp. RM323S. Classification (NCBI taxonomy): domain Bacteria; kingdom Pseudomonadati; phylum Pseudomonadota; class Gammaproteobacteria; order Enterobacterales; family Morganellaceae; genus Photorhabdus; species Photorhabdus sp. RM323S. The sequence continues at coordinate 91 of NZ_JBHFKZ010000019.1, read as the reverse complement.
CAACCGGCCAGCGTTGAGCGTGGAACGTTTTATGCTGGATCCTTTTAGTCCGGTATCCGGCGAACGGATGTATCGCTCTGGGGATTTGGCC
>NZ_JBHFKZ010000018.1:0-81924 GCF_042879375.1 Photorhabdus sp. RM323S | reverse complement strand
GCTTTGTGTGATGAAGAATGATGCAGAGTGTTGTGGGTAGGAAGTCGGACAAAATCGCTGAGAGTGATTTTGAACGCTGCGGAAAGCGGCGGGCGGTCCGAAGGGCGAACGGCAGAAAGGCCGTTCGTAAACTGCCTTAACAGGTATTAAAGTTTTATGTTGTGGTAACAACATAGAAGACAAGAAATTCGGTGGTGCGGTAGTTCAGTTGGTTAGAATACCGGCCTGTCACGCCGGGGGTCGCGGGTTCGAGCCCCGTCCGCACCGCCACCTTATTTAGGGGCGTAGTTCAATTGGTAGAGCACCGGTCTCCAAAACCGGGTGTTGGGAGTTCGAGTCTCTCCGCCCCTGCCAGTTACAAACTAAGTAATAACTAAGGTAAGTCGCAATATTGATAACCCAGCTATTTAGCTGGGTTTTTTCTTATCTGTACTGTGCATAATAAATACATATCCCCTTGGCAGATGTTATTTTTCGACCGTGATAATTAAGGGGTGACTGAGAGGAAAAAGTCTTCTGGGTATCTGGCAAGGGAAATATTAGCTAGACACAATATATTGATTTAACGAACAAAAAACTATTTAAACTTAATATTTTTATTGCCTCTTTTACATACAGAGATAGCATCTCTTGACTGATCAATTAAAGGGTGTTGCTAGTTTATTATCTTAATTTTGACTTGAATGTTGGATTCGTATCTAAGAATAAGCTATAACAGCATATTTTTTTATTGTCTTTGAGATTTAGTGTTCAAACATCTCTTTCATGAATTAATTTAGCGACATGTATATTCAGATAATAAGAAACTGATCGGGCTACGATGTTTTAAGTATTCTATATAAGGAATATTTCTTAATGTAATAAACATCGTTTCAATTAGATAATATTTTTTCAGTATTATCCGCTTCCATAGTAATAAAATTCCCCCTTTATCCATTTGCGGATATTTATTATCAGAGTGAATTATTACATATTTCATTTATAAATAGGTCTTGCATAGTGATAAATAGAGGGATAGTTAACTATAAAAAGCGGTGAAAGAGATAATATTTCGAGATCTTGTTTATGAGAGAGAAGTTAGGCGGTTGATGCATCTGAATCTATTCTCAATTTATTACTGACGCTATTAGTGTAAAAATTGCTGATAAAAATTATCGACTTTGCGGTAAAATTTCTCTGAGTTAATTATGTTTAAAGAATTTGCGTCAATTAAGTCTTAATGAATACTCTAGTCGTGACAGTTTTCTTATTAAATGAAGTTCAGTTTAAAGTTTAAAATAAAAGTTACCTAAGCTGAATGGTAAGGTAAGAACATTGAGTATCCAGACGATGAGGGTAGGTTCGTTTAGTCAGTTATTAAAAATCATCTTACCCTTCTTTATTGTGGTTCTGGGTTCTCTGATTCAAGTCACAGCTTTAAACCGTGCGTAGTAAGTGAAGATTATTTGGCAAACAGGGGGGTATGTGGAAGGATGGCGAAAGTAATCCCGCCTCCTGCGTGATCTAAAACTTCGTTCTCTCTTACTATTTGCGTTTCTGTTTCCGTGTAACATTTCTATCTGGAAATCTTGCAGAACATAGATCCACTAATTGAATGAGTTGCATAAAATGTCTCTTAATCTCTTGTAGAAGTATTGATGACAGGTATTTTTAATAGCTGCTGAATCAATGCTTGTTGATCGTTGTTCTGTAACCATATAGCGTATAATGGGCGTTTGATTAGTTCAGTATTTGGGTAAGAGATAAGTTCTGAATATTCGTTTTGCCAGTGTATTGGTAGGAAGGCGGCTCCTTTGACACAATTGAGCAGTTGGCGAGCTATATGTGCTGAAGTGGTTGTGATTATGGGCAATTGTTCACTTTTTAAAATCCGTTGTTCTTGGTGATGGAAATCAGCTCCCCATTCTAATTTGATGTAGTTTTCAACTTGGCATTTCAGATTTTCTTCTGTCGTTAATAATTTCAGGCAAATATTCCCTAATAACAAGCTTTGGAATTCATCCATTTTAGGGGGTTCAGTCGTTATTAGTAGATCTAATTCACGCGAATGAAGTTGTTTAACAAGGGATTGCCGTGTAGAAACCCGAGATTCTAATCTTAGTTCCTGATGTCTTTTATAGAAATCCTGTAGCCAAGAAGTTAAATATGCTTCCCATAATGATGCGGTGGCGCCAATTGTCAATTCAGTATGTTGAGATGCATGTGTTATCTCTTTTTTAGCCAACTGCCAGGTATTCATCAGTGATTCTGCATACGGCACAAGGCGTTCACCAGCGGCTGTAAGACGGATGTTATTGCGATGACGCGTGAAAAGATTAGCACCTAATTGGTTTTCTAATTGGCGTATGCGAAAGCTGACTGCTGACTGTGTCAGGTATAGTGATTCTGCTGCCCGACCAAAGTGACGAGTTTTACTGACCTCCAGAAAGGTTTTCAGTAATTCAGTGTCCACATGTTTCTCCAATATTTTTTATCGTTAAGATTTAAATGTTTTGTTTTACAGAACGCCAGGCCTATCTAATACTCCGCGCCATAATTAGCATGATAGTAACAGTAATAGAATTAGGAGTGTGTCAGATGGCCGAAAGCTTCATCACGACTAATCGTTTTTTTGATAACAAACATTATCCTCGCGGGTTTTCCCGCCATGGCGATTTCACCATTAAAGAGGCGCAATTGCTAGAGCATCATGGGCATGCGTTCAATGAGTTAGATCTCGGTAAACGTGAGCCTCAAACAGAAATAGAAAAACTGTTTGTTGCTGTTTGCCGGGGTGAACGTCAGCCTGTGACGATGGAAGAAAAAGTATGGACCAAATATTTGGCAAGGATTAGTCGTCCAAAACGTTTTCATACCCTGTCAGGTGGTAAGCCTCAGGTTGATTCTTCTGACGACTATACCGATACTGATGATTAATATCATCACAAGTTATGAGTACAGGGGCTTTGCCCCTTTTTTCATTTTTAACCTGATTGCTTTTGTAACTGTATTAATAGTCTGTCCATACTACGGTAGCTTAAGGCTTCCATAATATGTGGTTTTTCTATCTCTTTTTTTCCTTCTAAGTCGGCGAGTGTTCGGGATGCCCGCAGAATTCGATGCCATGCCCGGATGGAAAGCCCTAACTTTGTTAGTGTTTCTTCCAGAAATACGGCGTCGTTAGGTTTGAGCCTACAAAATGTTTCTGTCTCTTTACTATTCAGATGAGCATTAATTTTTCCACAGCGTTTCAATTGTATTTCTCGCGCTGTCAGTACTCTTAATTTTACATCTTTGCTGCTTTCGCTTGATCTAACTGGGCTACTCAATGTTCCAACGGGTAACAGAGGAACTTCAATTGAGAGATCAAAGCGATCTAAAAAAGGCCCGGAAAGTTTTGCCAGATATCGAAGTATTTGCTGAGGATTACTTCGATTATGAATTCCTTGATGATGGCCTGTAGGGCTGGGATTCATTGCTGCTATTAATTGAACCTGAGCAGGAAAACAAACTTTTGCTCTGGCTCTGGATATAATTATTTCCCCTGATTCCAGTGGTTCTCTGAGGGCATCAAGGACTCTGCGTTCAAATTCAGGAAGTTCATCTAGAAACAGCACACCGTTGTGAGCAAGTGATATTTCACCGGGTTTAGGAAGTCCACCACCGCCAACCAGCGCTGCCATTGAAGAACTGTGATGAGGCGCTCTGAATGGGCGTGTATGCCATTGTTCTGGTGGAAGGTATGTATCTACCAGGCTATTGATAGCGGCAACCTCAAGAGCTTCTTTGTTTGTTAATGGCGGTAATAAACTGCATAGGCGGCTTGCCAGCATCGTTTTTCCTGTCCCTGGAGGGCCAAGTAGTAAAAGATTATGTCCGCCTGCTGCTGCGATTTCCAATGTGCGTTTTGCTTGTTCCTGGCCAATAATGTCCTGAAGATCCGGTTGTGATTGTTCTGTTGAAAATTCATGCCGGATTGTTGTTGTCAGCAGTTGTTTTTCTCCTTGAAGAAAGTGACAGATATGCAAGAGGTGTTCTGCCATTAACGTTGCATCCTGAGATAATATTGCTAACTCTGTTCCGTTTTCTGTCGATAGAATAAGTTGCCTGCCTGCGTCTCCCGCGCTTAGTGCAGCTGGAATTGCGCCATTAACTCTCCGTAGGCCCCCGGATAGCGCGAGTTCACCAAGAAACTCATAACGGTTCAGTTTATCGGCAGGTATTTGTTCTGAAGCTGCCAGAATAGCGATAGCAATCGGTAAATCATAACGACCACCTTCTTTGGGAAGATCTGCTGGTGCAAGATTAACTGTGATTCTTTTAGGTGGATAGGTGAATCCGCTGTTGATCAACGCGCTTCTGACACGATCTCTTGCTTCTTTTACGGCTGTTTCAGGCAGACCAACCAGAGTTAATCCAGGTAAGCCATTACTAATATGCGCTTCAACAGTAACGATAGGGGCATGAATACCTATCGTCGCTCTGGTATAAATAACAGCGAGGGCCATCCTATTCTCCTTAGTAAGAAAGCGCATATGATGGACTGAAATGAGATAATAAATAGTGCCCTATTATTTTTTTGCGAGACAGCTCTAATAAATATTTTTTCATGTTACTCAAAGAGTTATTTTCTTAAATTTCAATTAAGTGATTTTTATTTTAATTGATTGGTGTTTTTTTATATTTTTGGGTCTAATTGAGAAATTTATTTTTCTATTGTTGTTGTTATGATTTATTTATTATTTTAGGTGTTTTAATGTTGATTTTCTATTATTTAATTTTTTTAAATTTGAATGTTCATATATTTCGCAGTAAGTTAAATTAGTGTTTTATATATTTATGCTTTATTTTTTTAGTTGGGTTTTTTTGTCACTTGGGTGATTAATAGTAAGATATTCACTTGGCTTTTGTTGAATGATTTGTTTTATTTGTTATTTATTAATGTGATGTGTTGTTTTTATATAATAATCTGGATATTATCACTTAAATTTAATCCATATATGGAAATATAATCTAAAAAACAAGTATTCTATTGAAAACAAACAATATTTTTTCATGTCGAGGCATAAAACAAAATAAAAGTTGTCAAGATATGAAGAACGTGATAACTCTTAAATATAGATTAAACAAACGAGTTAAAACGGCCAAGATTATGAACATATTCGTCCAAGTGATTAGCCTAGTTATCGTCAGCGTGGTGGTGATTATTATCCCACCGTGCGGGGCTGCACTTGGACGAAGAAAGGCTTAGACGAATAGCCAAATCTCTCGAAGACCCCCGCACCGAAAGGCGCGGGGGTTTTTTTTCGGCAAGCAAAAATCAGTCAGAGACAAAAACATACAACAGAACAAAATTTTGTTTCACAGGGTAAACACAGGGGATATGAAAAATGAATGGGGCGCAGTGGGTGGTAAAAGCATTACGAACGCAGGGTATTGATAAGGTTTTCGGCTACCCTGGTGGTGCAATCATGCCGGTTTACGATGCTTTGTACGATGGTGGTGTGGAGCACTTACTTTGTCGGCATGAACAGGGCGCTGTTATGGCTGCAATTGGTTATGCGAGAGCCAGTGGCAAGCCGGGAGTCTGTATTGCCACATCTGGGCCGGGGGCAACAAACTTGATCACTGGGTTGGCTGATGCGTTGTTAGATTCTATTCCTGTTGTCGCTATCACTGGTCAGGTGAGTTCTGAATTGATTGGAACTGATGCCTTTCAGGAAGTCGATGTTTTAGGTCTCTCCCTTGCTTGCACCAAACACAGCTTCTTAGTGGACTCCCTGGAAAATTTGCCTCAAATTATGGCTGAAGCCTTTTCTATTGCAACCAGTGGTCGACCGGGCCCTGTTCTGGTTGATATTCCTAAAGATATTCAGCTGAAAGAGGGGAATTTAGCCCCACATCTGGTTCCTGTTGAGCAAGAGATACCCTGCACTGAAAATGAATTAGAACAAGCCCGGAAGATGATTGCGGCTGCGGTAAAGCCCATGCTGTATGTTGGTGGTGGAGTCGGTATGTCTCAGTCAGTTTCTGTTCTACGTAATTTTGTTGCGGAAACAGGTATGCCGGTTGTTTCCACGTTAAAAGGTTTGGGTGCTGCTGATACTGAACATCCATGTTATCTGGGAATGCTTGGGATGCATGGCACGAAAGCTGCAAATTTTGCTGTGCAGTCATGTGATTTGCTGATTGCCGCAGGTGCCCGTTTTGATGATCGAGTGACTGGCAAACTCAATACCTTTGCGCCGAATGCAAAAGTTATTCATCTGGATATCGATCCGGCAGAGCTGGGGAAATTACGTCAGGCTCATGTGTCATTGCTGGGGGATTTAAAAGCGTTGTTGCCTCGTTTACAGCAACCATTATCAATTATGCCTTGGCAGCGGGAAGTTGAGCGCCTGAAAGCTGAATATCCTTGGTGCTACGACCATCAGGGTGAGGCTATCTATGCACCTTTGTTATTGAAGCAGGTTTCGGATCGTAAAACATTAAACACGGTTGTTACCACCGATGTTGGACAGCATCAGATGTGGACAGCTCAACATATGACTTTTGATGGGCCTGAAAATTTCATTACATCCAGTGGGCTGGGATCGATGGGATTTGGTATCCCTGCTGCGATTGGTGCTCAAATTGCCCGACCAGAGGATATGGTGATCTGTGTATCCGGTGATGGTTCTTTCATGATGAATGTTCAGGAATTGGGGACAATTAAACGCAAGCAGTTACCAGTAAAAATTTTACTGTTGGATAACCAGCGGTTGGGAATGGTGCGGCAATGGCAGGAACTGTTTTTTGATAAACGATATAGCGAAACAACCTTAACGGATAACCCTGATTTTGTCGCATTAGCGAAAGCTTTTGATATTCCTGGGCAGCATATCACTGATAAATCACAGATTGATGAAGCTTTGGATGCGTTATTCAACAGTAATGGACCGTATTTATTACAGGTATCCATTGAGGAATTAGAAAACGTTTGGCCGTTGGTTCCTCCCGGTGCAAGCAATGAAACTATGTTGGAGAAATCATTATGATGCAGCATCAACTTGCAATCCAGGCTCGTTCCTGCCCTGAAATATTAGAACGTATTTTACGAGTAACACGCCATCGTGGATTTGAGATATGTTCGATGAATATGGATCAAACAATGGATGGCTATAATGTTAATATCGAATTAATTGTTGCCAGCCAAAGACCTGTTAATTTGTTGTCTTCACAATTAACTAAATTAGTGGATGTCGCTGGTGTCAAGATTCTGCAACCGAAATCACAATTAATACGTGCATAACGTAGAAATAAAGGAATAAGAGAATGACGAAGCAATCCGATTACATTTGGTTCAATGGCGAGATGGTTCCTTGGGCAGATGCTAAAGTTCACGTAATGTCACATGCTTTACATTACGGTACGTCGGTTTTTGAGGGAGTTCGCTGCTATGACTCTTATAAAGGGCCAGTCGTTTTCCGCCATCGTGAGCATATGCAGCGTTTACATGATTCTGCAAAGATTTACCGTATGCCAGTGAGTCAGAGTGTTGATGAATTGATGGGAGCGTGCCGGGCAACTCTTCGTAAAAATAATTTAGTCAGTGCTTATATACGTCCACTGGTCTTTATTGGGGATGTTGGAATGGGGGTTAATCCACCGGCCGGTTATAAAACTGATGTCATTATTGCCGCTTTTCCATGGGGAGCTTATTTGGGAGAAGATGCACTGGATCAAGGAATTGATGCTATGGTTTCCTCATGGAACCGTGCGGCACCAAATACAATACCAACGGCTGCCAAAGCGGGTGGTAACTACCTGTCTTCTCTTTTGGTTGGTAGTGAGGCCCGTCGTCATGGATATCAGGAAGGTATTGCTCTGGATGTTTATGGTTATATCTCTGAAGGCGCGGGTGAAAATCTGTTTGAAGTAAAAGATGGTGTATTGTTCACGCCATCATTGACTTCATCTACCCTGCCAGGTATTACCCGTGATGCCATTATCAAACTAGCGAAAGATTTGGGGCTGGAAGTTCGTGAACAGGTCTTGTCGCGCGAATCTCTGTATCTGGCGGATGAAGTTTTTATGTCTGGTACAGCGGCTGAAATCACACCTGTTCGCAGTGTTGATGATATTCAGGTTGGTCTTGGTAAATGTGGACCAATTACCAAGAAGATTCAGCAAGCATTCTTTGGATTGTTTGATGGTACAACAGAAGATAAATGGGGCTGGTTAGATCCAGTAAATCCTTAATAAAACTATAAATAATTTAACGGGCGGTTCGTTCCCCGCCTGTTTTGATAACACGGGAGTGAAGAATAATGCCTAAGTACCGTTCTGCCACCACGACTCATGGCCGCAATATGGCTGGGGCCCGCGCTTTATGGCGTGCGACAGGGATGACCGATGCAGATTTTGGTAAACCAATTATTGCGGTAGTTAACTCATTTACTCAATTTGTTCCGGGGCATGTTCATTTGCGGGACTTAGGTAAATTGGTTGCCGAGCAGATTGAAGCATCAGGTGGTGTTGCAAAAGAGTTCAATACAATAGCGGTGGATGATGGTATCGCAATGGGGCATGGTGGAATGCTCTATTCTCTGCCATCACGCGAATTGATCGCTGATTCTGTCGAATATATGGTGAATGCTCACTGTGCTGATGCCATGGTGTGTATTTCTAACTGTGACAAAATCACACCAGGTATGTTGATGGCCGCCCTGCGCTTGAATATCCCTGTGATTTTTGTTTCCGGTGGTCCCATGGAAGCCGGTAAAACAAAATTGTCGGATCAGATTATCAAATTGGATTTGATCGATGCCATGATTCAAGGTGCAAACCCTCATGTCAGTGATGAAGATAGTCATCAGATTGAGCGTTCAGCTTGCCCAACCTGTGGTTCCTGTTCGGGGATGTTTACTGCTAACTCGATGAATTGCTTGACCGAAGCTCTGGGTCTGTCTCAGCCCGGGAACGGTTCGTTACTGGCGACTCATGCGGATCGTAAGGTGCTATTTCTGAACGCGGGCAAACGTATTGTTGCGCTGACTAAGCGCTACTATGAGCAAGATGATGATAGCGCTCTGCCGCGTAATATCGCAACGAAAGCTGCATTTGAAAATGCGATGATGCTGGATATTGCCATGGGCGGTTCAACAAATACTGTACTTCACTTACTGGCTGCGGCACAGGAAGGGGAGGTCGATTTCACTATGGCGGATATTGACCGTCTGTCTCGTCAGATTCCTCATTTGTGTAAAGTTGCTCCAAGCACACAAAAATACCATATGGAAGATGTCCATCGTGCTGGTGGTGTGATGGGCATTTTAGGTGAGCTGGATAGAGCCGGTTTGTTAAATCGTCAGGTTAAAAATGTTTTGGGGCTGGATTTGCTACAAACGCTTGATCAATATGATGTGATGTTGACGGTAGATGAATCGGTAAAGAAAATGTATTCAGCAGGCCCCGCGGGTATCCGTACTACTCAGGCATTTTCACAGGATTGCCGTTGGCCTTCTTTGGATATTGACCGTGTAGAAGGTTGTATCCGTGACCTCAAACATGCATACAGTCAGGATGGCGGCCTCGCGGTTTTGTTTGGCAATTTGGCTATAGATGGCTGTATTGTAAAAACCGCAGGTGTTGATGAGAACAGTTTGACGTTCCGTGGGCCAGCTAAAGTTTATGAAAGTCAGGAAGATGCGGTTGATGCGATCCTGGGTGGAAGAGTCGTTGCTGGTGATGTGGTCGTCATTCGTTACGAAGGACCAAAAGGTGGGCCAGGAATGCAGGAGATGCTGTATCCGACGACGTATCTGAAATCTATGGGATTGGGCAAAAGCTGTGCATTGATTACCGATGGCCGTTTCTCCGGTGGTACATCTGGTTTATCGATCGGCCACGTTTCGCCAGAAGCTGCCAATGGTGGCTTGATCGGTTTGGTGCAAGATGGCGATATTATTGATATTGATATTCCACTGCGGAAAATTCAACTTGATGTGGATGAAAAGACACTTGCTGCCCGTAAAACAGTGGAACTTGCCCGTGGAGATAACGCATGGACGCCGAAATCTCGCGAACGTCAGGTCTCTTTTGCCCTGAGAGCTTATGCTTCATTGGCGACCAGTGCGGATAAAGGGGCTGTCCGTGATAAATCTAAGCTAGGGGGATAATTGCATGGTTGCATTTCTTCCCTTAACTTCTGCACCAAATGGTGCAGAGTACCTGAAAGCGGCGTTAAGCGCGCCTGTCTATGAAGTTGCTCAGGTGACACCCTTACAGGAAATGAAGAAAATTTCTACCCGTTTGGGAAATACTATTTTGGTAAAACGGGAAGACCGGCAGCCTGTTCACAGTTTCAAGCTCCGTGGTGCTTATACCATGATTTCTGGTTTGACTGAGGAGCAAAAAAACCGGGGAGTGGTTACCGCCTCTGCCGGTAACCATGCTCAGGGTGTTGCACTTTCTGCCAATCGTTTGGGAATTAACGCTCTAATTGTTATGCCGGTCACCACTGCGGATATTAAGGTTGATGCAGTCCGTAGTTTTGGTGGAGAAGTTCTGCTATATGGTGCCAATTTTGATGAGGCTAAAGCTAAAGCAATAGAAATGGCACAGCAGGAAGGTTATACCTTTGTTCCGCCGTTTGACCATCCCGATGTTATCGCCGGTCAGGCGACACTGGCAATGGAGCTACTGCAACAAGATGTGCATCTGGATCGAATCTTTGTGCCTGTTGGTGGTGGCGGTTTGGTTGCCGGAGTTGCTGTGTTGATTAAGCAACTGATGCCAGAAATTAAAATTATTGGGGTGGAAGCGGAAGATTCTGCTTGCCTGAAAGCCGCAATGGCAGCCGGGCATCCGGTAGATTTACCAAGAGTTGGCCTATTTGCCGAAGGTGTTGCTGTTAAACGTATCGGTGATGAAACTTTTCGTTTATGTCAGCAATATGTGGATGATGTTATCACGGTGGACAGTGATGCCATTTGTGCTGCGGTAAAAGATCTGTTTGAAGATGTGCGTGCGATTGCTGAACCATCCGGAGCATTGGCACTGGCTGGATTGAAAAAATATGTTCAGCAGCATCAGATCAAAGGTGAGCGGCTGGCCCACATTCTTTCCGGTGCTAACGTCAATTTCCACGGGTTACGTTATGTTTCTGAGCGCTGTGAATTGGGGGAGCAACGGGAAGCACTGTTGGCCGTGACTATTCCTGAACAAAAGGGGAGTTTTCTGCGTTTTTGTCAGAAATTGGGCGATCGGGCGGTAACCGAGTTTAATTACCGCTATACGGATGCGGATCCTGAACAAGCTTGTCTTTTCGTTGGTGTCCGATTGAGTCGTGGTGAGGTGGAGAGACGGGAAATCATCGAGGAATTACGGACCGCAGAATATCAGGTTGCCGATCTTTCAGATGATGAAATGGCGAAATTACATGTCCGCTATATGATTGGTGGTCGCCCATCGAAGCCATTGAGTGAACGCTTGTATAGTTTTGAATTCCCTGAATCGCCGGGGGCCTTGCTGAAGTTTCTGCAAACATTGGGAACTTACTGGAATATTACATTATTTCATTACCGCAATCATGGTACAGATTATGGTCGGGTGTTAGTGGCATTTGAATTGTCAGGAACAGAAGTGCGTTTTAAGCGTCACCTTGATGCGTTGGGCTATGGGTATCACGATGAGACGGATACGCCCGCGTTTAGATTCTTTTTGATGGGCCAGGCATCTGAAACAGCGGGATGATGATAAGCATTTTGACGATGAAAAAACATGTTTCGTAGAACAACAAAATAGCGCCTTGAAAGGTGCTATTTTGACAAAGTTTTGTATTCTCTGAGGTTTAACTGGAAATAGCCTAGATTCTTTGACTATGGTTATTAGTGCTGATGAGGTAGTCATCCAGTTTATTTTGTTTTATTTATCATCACGTTATTTCTTTGCGCCAACCGTGGGTTTTGCCAGCCAGATAAAGAACAGCAAAATCAGAAAAATAAACCCAAATAGCCAATAAATCTCGTTGGCGGCGATAATCAATCCCTGATTAGTGACTTCACGTGCCAGAGAGCTACTGGCTTGAGCTTGTGACATCCCTAATTGTTCCATTTTCTGATAGGCTTGCTGGGCAATAGGGTTATGGGGGGTTATCGATTCAGTTAACTGAACGTGGTGGACAGCTTCACGGCGGGACCACATGGTCGTTGTAATTGAGGTACCCACGGATGTTGCCAGAGTGCGTAAAAAGTTGAACAGACTACCCGCAGAGGCGATTTTATCCGATTCAACGTCGGATAATATAATGGCTGTTAGCGGCATAATTAAACAAGCAATAGCAAAACCCTGAATAAATTGTGGCCAGGCTGCAGTGGCAAAGTCCATTGATAGCTCAAAGGTATAAGCTCGCCAAAAAAAGCACAGAGCAAAAACGATAAAGCTGAACATAACCAAATAACGCATATCGATTTTTGAACCGAAGCGGCCAATGAGTGGAGCAAGTATTATGGGAACCATCCCTAATGGGGCCATAACCAACCCTGCCCAGGTAGCAGTATAACCAAAGACCATTTGTAATAACTGAGGTTGCAGAACCAGAGTGCCGATGTGAAGTAAAAAGGCCAAACTGATACATAAAGTACCAATAGTAAAATTACGTGATTTAAAGAGTGATAAATCAATGATCGGATCATCGTCGGTCAGTTCCCAGATAATCAGGAAAGTCACGGCAATAGCCGCGATAATCGCTAATGCAATAATTTCTGTTGAGTTGAACCAGTCAAGTTCCTTTCCTCGATCAAGCAATAACTGAAAACAACCGACGCCCGTAACTAATAAAATAATCCCTACAGCATCAATTGGCCTGACCTTTGTTTCAGTTTCTCGATCTTTTAATAGCATCCAAGTGATAGCAATGACGGTAAAGCCTACCGGGACGTTGATTAGAAATATCCACCCCCAATGATAACTGTCACTGATCCAACCGCCGAGTATTGGACCACAAACCGGAGCAACAACGATAGTCATTGACCATAATGCCAGTGCCATATTGCGTTTTAGCGGAGGATAGTTGTTGAGTAACAAGCTTTGCGAAAGAGGCATGATTGGCCCGGCTGAGATGCCTTGCAGAATGCGGGAAATGATCAACATTTCCAAGCTATTGGAGATACCGCACAACCAAGAGGTTATGACAAACAATAGCATTGATATTAAGAAAATCCGGACTTCCCCAAATCGTTTAGCTAACCAGCCTGTTAATGGGATAGAAATCGCGTTAGCAACAGCAAATGAAGTAATTACCCAGGTACCTTGCGATACTGATGAACCCAGGTCTCCGGCAATTGTTGATATTGCAACGTTAGCAATGGTCAGATCCAATATTTGTAAAAAAGCGGCTAATGCTAAAGCCAGGGTTAGCCAGCCAAGTTTGGCTCCTGATAATGGCTCTTTTAGCATGTTAACCTCACTCATCTTTACTGTTGTTAGCTTGAATGATTTCGTTAATTAGCCGATCAATTTCTCCGGTGTTGTAAGACAAGGAGTTTGTTTCATAAACAGTGCCTTTACGGGGGGTATCAGAAAGGACCAAACCATCTTGATTTCTGGTATCGACAGTGGCGTGCATGGATAAACCAATTCGTAAAGGATGATCAATAAGTTGTTGTGCTGCCAGTTCAACACGGACAGGCAAACGTTGAACCACTTTGATCCAGTTACCGGTGGCGTTTTGTGCCGGCAGTAAAGAAAATGCACTGCCGGTCCCCATATCAAGACCAACGATTCGGCCTTGATAAATGACATCATTGCCATAGAAGTCGCTAATTAGAGTTACCGGCTGACCAATACGCACATTGGCGAGTTGAACCTCTTTGAAGTTAGCTTCGACCCAGAGTTGATCTGCCGGTACGATAACCATCAGCGGGGCGCCGCTTTTTATTTGTGAGCCGACCTGAACACTGCGGCGTGAAACGTAGCCAGTCACCGGCGCGACAATTTGGGTGCGCTGTAGGGTTAACCATGCATCACGGAGTTGGGAAGCGGCGAGTTTAATCGCTGGCTGTTTTTCCAATGGGGTGTCTATAACTAACGCTTTGTTAGCATAATATTGTTGTTGGGCGACATTCAGCTCAGACTTTGCCATTTGAACACTATTACGGGAATGAATCAGATTTTCTTTGGCAATAGCACCGGTGAGTCCCAGATGTTCACGTCGTTTTAAATCATCTCTGGCCTGCTGTAGCGCAGTTTGTTTTAGTTCAATATTAGCCAGTAGCTTTTCATTATCGATGATGGTTTGGTGAGTTTGTCTGACACTATTAGCCAATATATTTTTCGCCCGTTCAAAAGCATGTTCTGCATCAACAGAGTCTAAACGTAGCAGAATGTCTCCTTGCTGAACGAAATAGGTATTATCGGCATGGATAGACGTTACGCTACCGGTGATTTGGGCCATCACTTGCACCTGATTACCGACAACGTAGGCATCATCAGTAGCCTGATGATAGCGTAATGCAACAAACCAGTAGGCAAAGTAACCTAATCCGGCAAAAACAAATAAGAGAGTTGCGAGGATTAATGCTAGCTTTCGCTTTGATTTTTTCTCATTAAGCGGAGGTGATTGTACTGGGACTGATTCTATTTCTTCGGCCATGTTCCTCTCCCATAACTGTGATCAAAAATAAATTAGACTATTAATGTGTTTATGCTTGATTAAACACCTTGGAGTTGACTACAAGGTCAAGATCTTCTCGTCTTGATAAAAAGAAAATGGGTAATATTTAGCACTTAATGCCACAAGTATTATTAGTATTAAAATTATTTATTATCGTTATTAATATTTATCAGAGCGACTCGATTGGCTATCTGGCAATGATTAACGGCATTTTTTGTCAGTACCCAGACATTTATCTGGGTACAAATAACCACAGGATATGGATACGAACCCATTGATATTCTGCTTAACTGGTCAGGCTGTCATTCCGCCATCAATGACGAATGTTTGCCCGGTAATGTAGCGTCCTCCAGGGCTGAGGAGGAAATTGATGGTCATAGCAATATCTTCCACTGAACCCAAGCGACCCAATGGAATGTTAGATAACAGTTTTTTCCTATGTGGTGCTGGAATATGACTCAGCATTTCAGTGTCAATCAAGCCTGGTGCAACGGTATTGACCCGAACATTAAATCGGCCAACTTCAACAGCTAATGAGCGGGTAATGCCGATCATTGCGGCTTTGGTTGCTGCGTAGTTAACTTGCCCTGAGTTAGCTTTAAATGCGGTAACCGAGCTCATGTGGATAATACAGCCTGCTCCAGCCATAATCATTTCAGGGAGAAAAGCATGATTGACTAAATAAACAGAAGAAAGATTGGTGGAAATCACGTTGTGCCACTCTTCTTCTTTCATATTTATCAGCAACGCATCTTGTGTAATTCCGGCGTTGTTAATGATTGCATAGGGAGAGCCATACCGTGAGATAAGTTCTGCCGACAGGGTTGAGACTTCTTTCGCGTTTGAGACATCACATTGATGGCCTTCACAACTGTGACCTTGCTGCTTAATTTCCTGACAAAGTGTTTGAGCTTCATCTATGCTTGATTTGTAGGTAAAAACCACATGGTAGTTTTGTGTAGCCAGCATTTTTACTATGCCTTTGCCAATGCCACGTGATCCTCCAGAAACAAAAACCCAAGGTGTGCTGATATTCATTAAGTTATTCCTCTAAATTTTTGTGCCATCCGTTTGTCAGTACACAATTCATCAAACCTTAGTTGGCAACCTGCTTTCTTTTTGTGGTTCCCATCAGACTCATTTCAACAACTAAAGAGACCTCTCCATTCAGCCAGATCGGGATTTCCAACGTACCGTATAACGAGCCATCAACGTCGAATGTATCCTTAGGTAGGATCGTATATTCGATGCTGGGCATTTCATGCGGGATTTGGCGATTGAGCAGGGTTGGAGAAAAACTCACTGTATGCATAACATGCAACACGATAAGGTCTTTGAGACATGTTTCATCATGTCCCTGTTTGCCGAAATAGGTTTTAAATTCCGTTGCTAGTGCCGTTTTTGCACTTTGCTGCATGAAAAGATAAAAAATCAGGGCATCAAGAAAAATCCAGAACTCATTGACTTCGGGGAAAGTGCTTTTGAATTCAATGGATTTTTTTATTGTCTCTTGTATAGGAACTTGACACTGTGGTTTTTCAGGAAAGCCGGTTTTTTTCGAAAAATCGAAACGACTATAATGACCAACCAAAGGTTTCAGGCTGGTTGTTTCATCTTGCAGGTTAAAGGTCGTTTTCCCACTCAGGTCAGTGTGCTTAGTTTTGACACAATAACAGGCATCCAGAGGCACGGGATTTCGCAAATTAACGTGCCACTGTCTGCCCATACCCTCGTTTGGTTGTGACAGGTAATCGTATCCGCTTTTGAGAGGGATCATTGCCAGCATACCGTGTACGGCAATACCGCCTAATCCGACTTCTTTTGCGATTTTTTCATCAAAATGGATGGGGTTATAATCTCCAGAGAATTTAGCCCATTGACTGAGATCTTTTT
Source organism: Photorhabdus sp. RM323S (assembly GCF_042879375.1). Lineage (NCBI taxonomy): Bacteria > Pseudomonadati > Pseudomonadota > Gammaproteobacteria > Enterobacterales > Morganellaceae > Photorhabdus > Photorhabdus sp. RM323S. Next base: position 65,396 of record NZ_JBHFKZ010000018.1, on the reverse strand, counting down.
TACTGAATTGAACGTTCATCTGCTGGCTTTCCTGAAAATAAGTGCACAGTTTGTGCCACCGAATCCATAGTTAACATTTAAGGTAGTATCAATAACTTGGTTAGTTCGGTGGGTGTTGGGGACGTAATCCAGATCGCAGAGTGGATCCGGATTATTCAAGTACATAGTCGCGGGAATAGTTGCGGTTTCCATTGCTTTAATACAGAAAATGGACTCAATTGCGCCTGCTCCGGCAATAAGATGGCCTGTGTAGGATTTTGTACTGGAAGTCGGAATACGGTAGGCGTGTTCTCCCAGGCTCATTTTTAAGACATCGGTTTCGTTAATGTCGTTTAACGGGGTTGATGTGCCGTGGGCATTGATATAGTGAATATCTGACGCGGAGAGTTTGGCTTGTTCCAGTGCCGCCTGAATTGCCATAACCCGCCCTTGGCAATCGGGTGCCGGTGCTGTCATATCTGATGCGTCAGAGTAATTGCCATAACCGACGACTTCCGCCAGTATTTTGGCTCCTCTGCCAACAGCACTGTCATAATCTTCAAGACATAATATTGCTGCACCTTCTGACATCACAAAGCCACTGCGATCTTTGCTGAACGGACAGCAAGCTTTTTCGACAGATTCCTGCTCTTTGCTCAGTGCGCCAAGGATATCAATGCTCCAGACGATGAAGGGATCTCTGATACTTTCACCGCCCCCTGCCAGCATCATTTTAGTGCGTCCGCTACGGATAAGTTCAAAAGCATCACCTATTGCCATACTGCCTGTAGCACAAGCTGCCACCGGGGTATTCTGATATCCCCGTAGATTCCAGTTCATTGAAATAGCCGCCGTACCTACGCTGTGCATAGACATAATATTTGTCATGGGTGAGGCAATACCTTGGTCAGCGTAGGAATTGCTGTTTTCAACGGTTGCATCTTCTCCTCCCCAGCCAGTACCAAAAATGACACCTCGTTCAAAAGGGGAATAGCTTTCATCAAGAGCGGCTTTATCGTGACCAAATGCCATTTTGATGGCTTCATCGGCAGCAATTAGCCCAAGTTTGCTGAATTTGGGCAGGTTCTTTAGCAGCTTTTTGGAAAACTGTGATACATCAGGAGGAAAAGGGATGTTGCCGAAGAATTTTGCTACGACAGAAGTATCTGGGTGAACTTCCTTTTTGTAGCCTACACGATAGTTTAGGATTGCATCCCAAATTTCTTGGGTATTTTGCCCAAGAGAACAGATAGAGCCATAGCCTGTGATAACAACGCGGTGGTAGCCAGTTTGAAAATTCATGAAACATTATCTCCAAAGGTCAGTTCCTGGTGACATGCTTTATTTTTTAATACAACCAAATAATGGGGTTGGTAGATAAAAGCATCACAAAAATGAATGTTAGCCATGCTGTGATATGTCATAGACAGCTAACATCCAAATACATTAATAATGATTATTTTGTTAATTCACGGACATAATTGACAAAATCACCGATTGTCGTTGTTTCATTTCGCTGGAACTTATCGAAATTTAGCTGAATACCCATTTCTCTTTTTAAAGCAACCTGAATAGAGACAAAATCCAGACTGACTAGGTGAATATCATCAAGCAGGGTGTCAAGAGTAATATCCTCTGGTTCGATATCAGTTAATTCAGTAATTTGAGATTGCAGTAATTCGAATAGTTTCATATTAATATCCCCTTAAAAGCTAAAAAATGTTGGCGGAGCTTAAATGCAGTAATATCGGTATTCATGATTAATAAATAAGTTATTTCTGCTACACCGTCTTTTAAATACAGTTTTGCTGTTATTCCTGAGTGTTTAAAAGTTTCCCTGAAATTTTCAGCAAGTTATCAGTTTCTTGTTTGATCGCGCTAGCCAGCATCTCAATATCATTTTGGCTGGTGGTATACCCAAAGCTGATACGTACTGCGCTATCGATACGATCATTAGGTAGCCCCATTGCCGCCAGAACATGAGAACGTTGTGTTGATTTGTTATTGCTACAGGCTGATCCTAAAGATAAAGAGACTCCGTGACATAAATCCAGTCTGCTGGCTAATGATTCAGCACGGACCCCAGGGAAACTTAAATTCAGTGTCCACGGAGCCTGAAATTCTGGATTTATATTGCCATTAATCAAGTAGTTAACATGGTGCTGTTCCAGCAGAGATAGCAAGGTTTCTCTGAGCGTTTTGCAAGTATTGAAATGTTCTTGCAATCCATTCAGTGATTCTTTAGCTGCCGCCGCTAGTCCTGCAAGGCCTAGAGTGTTTTCAGTGCCGCTGCGTATTCCTTGTTCTTGGCCGCCACCGTGCAGCAAGGGGTTTAATTGAATACCTGGCGCATGATAGAGCCCACCAATACCTTTAGGGCCATTAAACTTATGGCCGGAGAAAGAGACCGTCGTTATGCCAGAAAGCGTGTCACAGCTAAAAGGAAGTTTACCAATAGCCTGTACTGCATCTATGTGTAAATAGATACCGGCCTCTTTTGCTAAAGAGGCGACAGCTTCATAGGGCTGTATTACACCGGTTTCGTTGTTAATCGCCATCAATGTGATCAGGCGGGTTTGTGGCCGCAGGTTTTCCCGGATGCTTTGTACACTTATCCGCCCTTGATTATCAGGATCGATCAGCGTCAGTTGCAGCCCGCGTTGCTGGTACCAGAGTAACGGTGCCAGGACAGACGGATGCTCAATAGAAGAGCTAATAACATGATGTGCAGACAGATCCGAACCGGGAAGCGTGGCTAACAGACTGGATACTGCTTGGTTATTACTTTCGGTTCCTCCTGATGTAAACAGGACTTGTTCTGGTACCGTGCCCATTAATGACGCTATAGAGCTTCTGGCGTCAGCGAGCAAGTTTTTAGCCATGTTGCTTAAACTGTAGTGGCTGGACGGATTAGCAAAAACAGACAAAGCATCTTTAATCGCCAACTGGGCTTTAACACTGAGCGGTGTCGTGGCGTTGTAGTCGAAGTATAGGCTGGTCATATTTTTCCCTTTAGCTGCTCAAATAGCTTATGCAGCATACCAAGGCAGTGCTGTTGGGCGGGTTCTAACTCGCCTAATAACGCATTAATACCCTCAGATGATAATGCGTTCAATTCTTCGAGAGTCTTACCTTTAACGTGGCGACAAAACTGGTTCGACATTGCCAGGGATGCTGTGCATCCCCATGCGCGGAAACAGGCATTATTTACCCGCCCTTGTCTATCCAGTGTCAAGTCGATATCAACCTTGTCACCACAGACAGGATTGCCTAACGCCAGTTTAATTGAGGGGCTGGATAACGTCCCTTGGCAGTCAGGATTGCAAAAGTTGTCAATAATGATGTTGTTAAACATAATTCCACCTTGCTATTTATACAGCGGGTGTAGTTTCATCGTCTGACATTTTTCTCTCAAGGTTGACTGCACAGCAACCAAACTCTTTAGCAGCAGCAGTACGCATAACAAACTGAATTCGCTGAGAATTACGCCAAGATTTGTTAGGGTCGGTACGCAAGTAGACCAAATCTTCTGTCAGTAACATACCTGGGGTGGAAACAGAAAGTGGATCCAGGATCACCAATTGCCCTGTTTCACCATCAGGTAGTTCGCGTGATAAATCATTAGGATCACGGACGGAGAAATGAATATAAGGAGGAACATGTTTATGGTTATATTCATCTTCTATGGCGAGAACGTTTGCTTCAACCAGACCATACATATCACGAGTTCGGGATACTGGAATTCCCATCCATTCTTCGATATCTGCATTTAATTCGTTGCGGGAGATCATATCTCCGGAAAAACGTTTCCATCCTCCCATCGTAATTACCATGCTATCGCGATCTAAAGTGAGTTTGGTGTTATTCTCTTTTAAGAAAGTAATAAAACGATGGATCATGAATGGAGGGCCAATTAAATGCCGGGTGAATTTGCCTTTCCATTGGATTAATTGATTCAGTGAGTCTTCTGGGGAAAAACGATCCTGATTAATCATATAGCGTCGGGTATCTAACAAACCTGTCAGGAAATTAAAGATCTTGACCAGCGCCATTTCTGGAATATCTTCTGTTGAAGGGCATAAGCATAGGCCTGCACCACCAGATAATTTGAACATGCTGCGATAATTAGAATAAACAGCCAGTACTGTGTGGTCCATTGTATCGTGGCAACGGCGATAAACGCTGGGAATTCCACTCGTACCGGTTGAACGCATTTCATGTTCGATTTCAGAGAGTGGTTTGCTTAATAAACGATGACTTTCGGCTGATTTATAAGTTGCAACAGGTATCAGTGGGATGAGGACTAAGTCATTATAACTCTGGATATTTTCTGGCTTGATACCTTGTTTCTCACAAATGTCTCTATAGTAAGGGTTATTGTGATAATGAAAATGAAACGCATCCTTAAGTAGGCAGGTTTTTAACTCTTGTTGCTCTTCTTTGGACAGCTTATAGAGAAAGTCGACATCTGCCATTAACCATTTCAGCGGATTGCCTCCACGGGATTTTATACCATCATATATATTTTTGATATTTTCCATTTTTTCATCTCCGGTACGGGTAAAGAGTCGATAAACTCATTTTTGTTTATTATAAGTTATAGCAATAAAGCATAAATTACGTAGGAAAAAAGGATAGTGATTAATAATTACATTTTATTGAATAAATTGGCTATATTATTGTTCCGATCATTATATGGATTTGTCAATATTGTTAAAATTATGATAAAAATAGCTGATTTATTCAAAATGACCACTTCAATACGAATATGACCAGTTAATTCAAGTGATTTCTTTAATTGTGTTTTATATTTTTGTGAAGTTCGTTGTTTTTTGATCTATTGAGTGTTTTTTTATAGATTTTTTCATTGTCCTAAGATTGAGATAGTGATAAAAATAAAATATAGATAAATGCTGAATTAAAAACGAGTACGCATGATGAAAATGGATTGCTTAATTGTGGGGGCCGGTCAAGCCGGATTAAGTTTAGCTGCTATTCTCGCGGCTAAGAATATTAATGTTTGCATATTAGAGCGAGAGGCGCGTATTGGTGATGTGTGGCGCAGACGCCCTGATAATATGTTGTTATTCACTTCACGTGGTATGACTCAGCTTCATGGCTTGCCGTTTCCTGGAATTGAAGATGGCTATCCAGATAAGAATGAAGTTGCTGATTACCTTGAGCGTTATGCTTCACACCATAACCTAACGATATATACTCAAACTGAAGTGGTTGAAGTGAAACATGATAAAAGTGGCTATAGCGTTAAAACAAAAGATGGGAAAATATTTAATGCACTTTGTCTGGTTAATGCAACAGGTGCTAATCAATTAGCTGATATTCCGGGACTTTCTGAGCAACTGTCTACTGATATACAACAAATTGGGGCGGATCAATATCAGGAACCTAAACAAATTAAAGCAGGCAGCAGAGTCGCTATTGTTGGAGATGGTGCCAGTGGTCGCCAGATTGCCAAAGATTTAGCGGCGACGGCGAAGGTGACGTTATTTTGTGGTTCTTCCCGTCCTCTCTTACCTAATAGAATAATGGGTAAAGATATCTTTTGGTGGTTAAGTAAAAGCGGTCTGTTGTTTGCCAATTATTACAGTCTGGTAGGGAAAATCATGCGGCGGCGTAATCCCATTCCTTGTGGAGAGCTGAAAAACCACCGATTAGCCGCTTTTGGTATAAAAATAGCGAATAGATTAGTTGATATAAAAGATAATAAGTTATGTGATTTGTCTGGTAATCAATATGAGGTCGATACTGTTATCTGGTGTTTGGGGTATAAAGACAATACGGTGTGGTTAACTCTTCCCGGTGCTGCGGATGCCAACGGATTCGTTTGTAAAAATGGGCATGAAGAAGGTGGGAAAACACCTTATCCTGGGTTATTTATCGTCGGGCGGAAATGGTTGAGTAGCCGTGGTTCTGAACTTATGTTAGGTGCTTATAAAGATACAAGTCGAGTAGCTAAATGGGTAGAAAATTATCTAAAAGAGCATGTATCATTAAAATGAATAATTAATACAGAGTAGTGATATTTCACTCTGTATGTTTTATTTGTTGTGAATTCATGAATTATTGGATGGTATTGCTATGGTGTTATCCTGAATTCTGTATCATTACTAAAATTGCATAATATTAGGAATAGAATGATACAGAATTGCTAACATATTGGATTTGATAATGACAAATATAAATAGAATTTATTTGTTTTGGATAATTTATCAAAAATACTATTTATTCGTGAGTCAGATATTCTGCTTTGGAAAATTTAAATCTGCTAACACTGATGATAAATTTGATTGTTTTCTTTGTGCTTGTTGTGTTTTATTCATACTGGCATTTTTTAATTCAGAAGGCCTTAACCCATATAGCATCATGCAGGTACGACTGAAATGTGCACTGTCGGAAAATCCGCTATTACAAGCTAATAAAGTCAGTGAGTCCGATAAATGTATCTGGTTAATAGCATGATGTAGGCGTTTCCATAATAGATAACTGCGGAAATTAGTCCCCATTTTTTCCCGAAATAGATGTAAGAACCGACTTTCAGATAAATAGAGCTGATCTGATATTTCACGGGAAGATATACATTTAACGGGTAATTCAGTGATAAGAGAGGCTGCTTTCATGATTCGTTTATCCTGATAACAATGACAGTCTTCTATTTTACCTAATAGGTTATTTAGGATAAAAATATCTGGAGCAGTTTCTGATTGTAAACAATTAATAAAATAATTTGCTATCAAATCGGATGATTCTTGACTTAAATATATTATATCTGAACCCATCATCTGATGTGATAATAGATGGCATAGAGGATTGGCTGGATCTATCAGTAAATTAAAACAGAGTTGTCCTTCTGAATGTAATTTATGTTTAATATTAGAAGAAATAATGAATCCATGTGCTTGTTTCGATTCATTTTCAGTGTCAATCCTCATGAGTGAATTATGTGGTGATACACTTAATTGTATACAAGGATGGTGATGCCACTCTGTGTTCATATTATAAGAGAAAACGAGATCTTGTAGGTGGAATTTATAGAATTTAATAAAATATGGCGCTTTGTCTATTTTATGTAACATAATATTGTCCTTTATTAAATCATTTTGTGTGTTTGAATTAATTGTTTTATTTAGTTATGATAAATTAATGATATTATTTTTCAATTAAATTAAATCTTAAGTAATTATTATTGATAACTATATCATGGAAATATTATTAAATGTTTTCTCTGAAATTAAAAATACCTCCTGTAATATCCAGCAAGAAATTATTTCATTATTATAAGATATTGTTATGACATGGAAAAAGAATCACTTCCCACTGTGTTTTCAGACGGTGGAATATTCAATATTGTTGTTTTTACTAGCCAATTTCAACAACGCCTGAATTTCTCAGAGTTAAATGGCTATTATTCAATTGATATAATTAAAAGTATTTTCTTTAGTAACATAATTAATGACCAAAAATTTAATGAGGACTAATCTTTTCATATAATTATTATTGATTACTTATAACTTATATTAAACATATTATCATGAAAACAATATGGTTATTTTTTTATGTTCTTTGTGAATTATGTCACATGAATCATAAGTATATTGGCATAATGCCAAAAGTGGGTGATATCAGACTTGTAATGAACAAAAACACCTGCTAATGCAGTTCCTTATAACAACCCCCAAAACGCTTTAATCAAGGGTTCATTCAGTCGTTTTCTCTGTACACATATACCCAATTCGAATGGCTCCACCAGAGAAATATTGTTCAGTAACGATATGCGATTGCGTACTGGTTCGGGGCTGTTCTCTACCACTACGTTGGGAATTAATGCAACGCCACAACCCAATGCAACCATAGAAACAATGGCTTCGTGACCGGATACTGTAGCGTAAATCAATGGGTTGTTAATTTTATGGTGGCGAAACCAGAACTCAATGCGCTTACGTGAAGGACCGTGTTCCGGCAAAATAAAGGGAATGTTATTCCAGTCGGGGCTATCTTGTGTGGCGAGTGCCCGTACAGTACAGGGAAGGGAAGGCGCGATCAGTATCAACGGTACTTCACCGATTTTGGTGAAACTGACATTATCTGGCAATTTTTCCGGCTTACCGGCGATGCCTAAATCGGCATCATTAGACTGTATCTTATTGACCGCATCTGCGGCATCACCGGTAGTGAGTTTGATTTCAACCAGAGGATGTTCTGCACGGAAACGATCAAGGATCTGTGGTAAGTGACTGTAAGCCGCAGTCACTGAACAAAACAGGCGTAATTCGCCACTTAGAGAAGGATTTTGTTGATTTAATGAGTGCTGTAGTTGCTGATATTGTAACAGCGTTTGTTGGGAGAACTGTTTAAATTGCTCGCCGGCAAACGTCAGCTTTACGGTGCGATTATCCCGTAAGAGTAATGAATACCCCAATATATCTTCAATACGCTGGACTTGGCGGGATAGGGTGGATGGACTGACGTGCATTGCTTTTGCTGTGCGGCCAAAATGACAGCTTTCAGCCAGATGCAGAAACAGTTTGAGATCACGTATATCCATAGTCTATTCACCTTATTCCTGCCTAATAATCAGTGTTGCATAAAATGCAATGTAGTATTGTTAATATATCAATTTAAGCAATGCCTTTCATGTCATATATTGAAAATATGCAACCACCTAATAAGGTGGGGAAATCTAAAAAATAGTCGCAGCACTTGATTGCTGAACACAACATGATAACGGAGTCACTAATGGCTAATTATTTTAATACGCTGAACTTGCGTCAGCAGTTGGCACAGTTAGGTAAATGTCGTTTTATGGCGCGGGAAGAGTTTGTTTATGAGGCAGGATATTTAAAAGGTAAAAAAATAGTCATCGTCGGTTGCGGTGCGCAGGGGTTGAATCAGGGCCTGAACATGCGTGACTCCGGTTTGGATATCGCTTATGCCTTGCGTAAAGAGGCGATTGAAGAAAAACGAGCTTCATGGCGTAAAGCAACTGAAAATGGTTTTCAGGTTGGTACTTATGAAGAGCTGATCCCGCAGGCTGATTTGGTTATTAACTTGACGCCAGATAAACAACACTCTTCTGTTGTTCGCGCAGTTCAGCCGTTGATGAAAGAAGGTGCTGCACTGGGTTACTCTCACGGTTTCAATATTGTTGAAGTGGGTGAGCAAATCCGTAAAGACATCACGGTTGTAATGGCAGCGCCCAAGTGTCCTGGTACGGAAGTTCGTGAAGAATACAAACGTGGTTTTGGCGTTCCTACCTTGATCGCGGTTCACCCGGAAAACGATCCGAAAGGTGAGGGTATGGCGATCGCTAAGGCATGGGCAGCGGCAACAGGTGGTCATCGTGCTGGCGTTTTGGAGTCTTCTTTCGTTGCGGAAGTGAAATCTGACTTGATGGGTGAACAAACTATTTTGTGCGGTATGCTACAGGCGGGTTCACTGTTGTGTTATGACAAGCTGATAGCAGACGGCACTGAATCAGGTTATGCAGGAAAGCTGATCCAGTTTGGTTGGGAAACCATCACGGAAGCACTAAAGCAAGGTGGTATTACCCTGATGATGGATCGTTTGTCTAATCCGGCAAAATTGCGGGCATATGCGTTGTCTGAGCAGTTGAAAGAGATCATGACGCCACTGTTCCAGAAACATATGGATGACATCATTTCGGGTGAATTCTCTTCCGGTATGATGGCTGACTGGGCTAATGATGATAAGAACCTGTTAGGTTGGCGTGAGGAAACCGGGAACACTCAGTTTGAAAATTCACCGCAATATGATGGCAAAATCAGTGAACAGGAGTACTTTGATCACGGTGTTTTAATGGTTGCTATGGTGAAAGCCGGGGTTGAACTGGCATTCGAAATTATGGTTGATACCGGTGTTATTGCGGAATCTGCTTATTATGAATCTCTGCATGAATTACCGTTGATTGCGAATACAATCTCTCGTAAGCGTCTGTATGAAATGAACGTAGTTATTTCTGATACTGCCGAATATGGTAACTATCTGTTCTCCCATGTTGCGGTTCCATTACTGAAAGAGAAATTTATGGATTCACTACAGGCAGGTGATTTAGGTAAGCCTGTTGCTGATAACGGTATTTATAACGCCCAGTTACGTGATGTTAACGAAGCTATTCGTAACCATCCCATTGAAGTCGTTGGTCGTGTATTACGTGGTTACATGACAGATATGAAACGTATTTCTGTTGGTGGTTAATATCAGATTGAGTTAAAGATAAAGGGGGAAGAAATTTTCCCCTTTAAATTTAATGACAAATAGTTGCTGAGATGAAAGATGTACCAAGTGCTGAGTAGTAAGTGATTATTATCAACCTGTAGGGTTTCTGCTCCTTAATTAAAGAAAACGGCGTTTCTTCTCCCTCTTTCTGCTACAATTCCAGCCCCGAAGCACTGTCCTGATATAACTCATTGAACATCATGCGATTAAATCCCAGCCAACAACAAGCAGTTGAATTTGTTACCGGCCCTTGTCTGGTTCTGGCGGGGGCAGGTTCCGGCAAAACCAGAGTGATCACGAATAAGATTGCCCATCTTATTCGTATTTGTGGTTATCAGCCTCGTCATATCGCTGCTGTTACTTTTACTAATAAAGCAGCCCGGGAAATGAAAGAGCGTGTAGCACAAACTTTGGGACGCAAAGAGGCTAAGGGGTTAATGATTTCTACTTTCCATACGTTGGGATTGGAGATCATTAAGCGCGAGTACAAAGCGTTGGGAATGAAAAGCAATTTCTCATTGTTTGATGATCAGGACCAAATGGCTCTGCTGAAAGATTTGACAGCCGATTTACTGGAAGAAGATAAAGATTTACTACAAAAATTAATCTCTTCCATTTCAAATTGGAAAAATGATCTGCTTTCCCCACAACAAGCCACGGCATTGGCTTGTTCTGCTCAAGAGCATCAGTTTGCTGAATGTTATCGCCGTTATGATTTGCACCTGGCGAGCTGTAATGTATTGGATTTTGACGATCTGATTACCAAACCGACATTGCTGATGCAGCGTGATGAAGAGGTAAGAGAACGTTGGCAAAATCGTATCCGTTATTTGCTGGTAGATGAATATCAGGATACCAATACCAGTCAATATCAACTGGTTAAATTGCTGGTGGGACAAAGGGCCCGTTTTATGGTGGTGGGTGATGATGACCAGTCGATCTATTCATGGCGCGGCGCAAAACCACAAAATCTGGTGTTACTGAAAGAGGATTTCCCGAAGCTTAATGTGATCAAACTAGAGCAAAACTACCGTTCTTCCGGTTGTATTCTGAAAGCGGCTAATATTTTGATTGCTAATAATCCTCATGTGTTTGAAAAGCGGCTTTTTTCTGAACTGGGTTATGGTGATCCGCTGAAAGTCATTATGGCTAATAATGAAGAGCATGAAGCGGAAAAAGTTGTCGGGGAGCTGATTGCACATCACTTTATCAATAAAACTCAATATCAAGACTACGCTATTCTCTATCGGGGAAATCATCAATCCCGAGTGTTTGAAAAAATGCTGATGCAAAACCGCATTCCTTACCGGATTTCTGGCGGTACTTCTTTCTTTGCCCGCCCTGAAATTAAGGATCTACTGGCTTATTTGCGGGTGTTGACTAATCCTGAGGATGACAGTGCATTTCTGCGGATTGTTAATACGCCAAGGCGTGAAATTGGTGCCGCGACTATTCAAAAACTGGGTGAATGGGCTAATCAGCGCAATAAAAGCCTCTATCAGGCCAGTTTTGACCTTGGTTTGGAACAAAGTCTGACTGGTCGTGGGTTGGCAGCACTACAGCGTTTTACCCACTGGATGGATGAGATAGCCCGTCAGGTTGAGCAGGAACCTTTGCTGGCAGTACGTGATTTGCTGCATGGTATGGATTATGAAAGTTGGCTGTACGAAACATCACCAAGCCAGAAAGCTGCTGAAATGCGGATGAAAAATATTAATCAGCTATTTACTTGGATGAGTGAAATGCTGGAGGGTGATGAACTGAACGAACCAATGACGTTATCTCAGGTAGTCACGCGTTTCACATTGAGGGATATGCTGGAGTGGGGTGAAGAGGGTGAAGAGTTTGATCAGGTGCAATTGATGACTCTGCATGCCTCTAAAGGATTAGAGTTTCCCTATGTATTTTTGGTCGGTATGGAAGAAGGCCTGTTGCCTCATCAGAGCAGTATTGATGAAGAGAATATTGATGAAGAACGACGATTGGCTTATGTGGGAATCACTCGTGCTCAACGGGAGTTATTTTTTACTTTATGTAAAGAGCGTCGCCAATATGGTGAATTAATCCGTCCTGAACCAAGCCGTTTTTTACATGAGTTGCCCCAAGACGACTTACATTGGCCGCAAGATAAAAAAATCGTTACTGCTGAGGAGAGAATGCAAAAAGGGCAGTCGCGTATTGCGGATATCAAGTCGCGTTTAGGTCTTGGGCAAAAAAATAAGCAGTAAGTATATTAAAGACTCCCTGTATCACAGAGATACAGGGAAAATGATTGAGTTTAGGTTTTAGTTAATCTGTTCTTCCAAAACAAGTGGCCATTGAACATGACTTTGCCACTGAATTTCCTGCTGTAAAGATTCCGCCCGCAGAGGGTGTTGCATTAGCCAGCCATGAGGCAGTATTACCATCAGCGCTTCTCCGCTCACTTTTAAAACCAGAGCAGGGAGTGTGTCATCTCGGCGACGGCTGGTGAATATGATAGCTAACCGCAACAGGCGGCATAAACGTTGAATTTGTCTCAGAGGCAAAGCGTTTTGTTGACTGAAAGAAATCAAATCAATCGTGCCACTTTGGTTTTTCAGCAATGTGGCTAATAGTTTTTTCTGTGCCGGAGTATAGCCGGGGAGATCGAGGTAATTGATAAGGTAGGCTGCGTGTGATGGAGCTTGATGGAAATCAACACTCAGCCCAATTTCATGTATCAAACAGGCACTCTGTAATAATTCATGACATCGGCTATCCAGCTCCCAAGGTTTAGCAATTTGTTGTAAGAAGTGTTCAGCTAATTGTTTGACTCGTTGAGACTGTTCAGCATCCAACTGAAAACGACGTTGGATATTACGTAGGGTTCTGGTGCGAATATCTTGTTCTATCGGTAAATCCAGCATGCCGTAGACAAGACCTTCGCGTAGAGCGCCGCCCGCAAGGATCATACTTTCAATATTTAATGCCTGAAAAATAGCTATCAAGATAGCAAGACCACTTGGGAAAACCAGAGCGCGCTCCAGCGTCAATCCCTCTATTTCCAGCTCTTCCAGCTTACCGCATTTAATTGCTTTATGTTTGAGTTCCTGGAGTTTTGGCAAAGTGATCAGCTCATCCATACCCTGAGCAATCATGATTTCTTGCAGAGCCTGAACGGTACCGGAAGCTCCGACACAAATTTGCCAGCTTTGTTCGATAAGCTTTGAAGCAATAGGTTTCAGCGTTTCATGTGCGGCCGCTTCGGCTTTGGCAAAATTTTCTTCCGTTAAGCTACGGTCATGAAAATAGCATTCAAGCCAGGTAACACAACCCATACTCAGGCTGGATAACTGGGTGGCTTTTGCCCCATTCCCAGTGACCAGTTCGGTACTTGCCCCGCCAATATCTACAACTAAACGTTTTTCAGGGCCACCGGTCGTGTGAGCAACACCTTGATAAATAAGCCGAGCTTCATCTTCGCCGCTGATTACGGTAACCGGGCAACCCAGGATTTCTGATGCTTTTTTCACAAATTCACCTGAATTTTCGGCGATACGCAAAGTTGCTGTAGCAACAACGCGGATTTGTGATGGCGGTATATCCTGTAAACGTTCAGAAAAAATCCTGAGACATTGCCAACCTCTCTCCATTGCCTGTTGAGATAGGTGGTTATTTTTATCCAGTCCTGTGGCCAGTCTTACTTTACGTTTGATTCGTGCCAGTATCTGGATACTGCCAGATATTTCGCGCACAACCAGCATATGGAAACTGTTTGAACCCAAGTCGATAGCCGCATAGAGCGAAGAAGAACTCAGCATCATTTAATTCAGCCTGAACGTTTACGGTTATTACGTGGTGTATTATTGCGATGCGATAAATTATTACGGCGCTGATGGTTCCCTGAACGCGAGCGGTGGCGGCGTTTAGGAACCGGTAAATCTTTCAGCAATGCATGACTGTTATATTTGCTGACAGGAATGTTGTGCTGAATATAATCTTCAATCGCAGGCAGGTTCAGAGCATATTCTTCACAGGCTAGGCTGATTGAGTGACCACTTTCACCTGCACGACCAGTACGGCCAATGCGGTGAACATAATCTTCGCAGTCATCGGGTAAGTCATAGTTAAAAACATGGGTTACGGAAGGAATATGCAATCCGCGGGCTGCTACATCAGTTGCAACTAAAATATCAATATTGCCGTTGCTGAATTCTTCCAGAATGCGTAATCGTTTTTTCTGTGCCACATCACCGGTTAGCAGACCAACTCGATGCCCGTCAGCAGCCAGATGAGCCCAGATATCTTCACAACGATGTTTGGTATTGGCGAAAATAATGCAGCGATCAGGCCACTCTTCTTCCAATAACGTTTGAAGCAGACGCATCTTCTCTTCATTAGAGGGATAAAACAACTCTTCGCGGATGCGGTGTCCTGTTTTCTGTAACGGTTCCACCTCTACATATTCTGCATGATTCATTTGCTCAAATGCCAGTTCCCGGACCCGGTAAGAGAGGGTGGCAGAAAACAGCAGGTTCATGCGCTCATTTGCAGGAGGCATCCGGCGGAATAGCCAGCGAATATCTTTGATAAAACCCAGATCGTACATACGATCAGCTTCATCAAGAACGACAACCTGAATTGCATTCAGGTTGATATACTCTTGTTTGGCATAGTCAATCAAACGTCCGGTTGTGCCGATAAGAATATCAACACCGGATTCCAGCACTTTCAGCTGCTTGTCGTAACCATCACCGCCATAGGCAAGGCCCATCCTTAATCCGGTTGCCTGTGCCAGATCTTCTGCATCAGAATAAATCTGTACAGCCAGTTCGCGGGTAGGAGCCATAATCAGCGCTCTTGGCTGATTGGTCTGACGCTCCTTCGTTGCGGGATGAGTCAGTAAATAATGAAAAGCAGACGCTAAAAATGCTAACGTCTTCCCAGTACCGGTTTGCGCTTGCCCCGCGACATCACGACCTTCGACAGTGAAAGGTAATGTCAGTGCCTGTATCGGCGTACAATTAGAAAAACCCTTGTTATCAAGAGCTTCTATGACCTTGGGGTGCAAGGCGAAGTCGGAAAACTTCTTTTCTGTCAAGTGTGTTTTACTCATAGTGTGGTAGAATATCAGTTAACCATTGTTTTACGAAAGTGTATCCACTGAAATAAAGGCAAGCTTATGTCAGTAATGTTACACTAGCATGGTAAAAAATTATTCTTTGGAGTAAAAAATGAGCGATAAAATTATTCATTTGAGTGATGCTAGCTTTGATATTGATGTGCTTAAAGCCGCTGGCCCGGTTCTTGTCGATTTTTGGGCTGCATGGTGTGGACCATGTAAAATGATTGCACCTATCTTAGATGAAATTGCCCCAGAATATTCAGGTAAACTGACGATTGCTAAACTGAACATTGATGATAATCCGGCAACGGCTCCTAAGTTTGGTATCCGTGGTATTCCTACACTGTTACTGTTTAAAGACGGTCAGGTTGCCGCTACCAAAGTGGGAGCACTGTCAAAAACTCAATTGAAAGAATTTTTGGATGCTAATCTCTGATTGAAGTAAGATCACATTAATACCGGACGTTTAGCGTATACTATTATTTATTTCATTGACCGCTAGACGTCCGTAAAGAAGCGTGATAAGTTAGCGCCACTGCTTGTATCACATACATCTGTTAGACGTATGTTGCATACTGAACAATCTGTAGTGTCTGATAAGTCTGTTATCTCTGGATAGTCTAAAGTATCCAATGGGTTATACGGGAAAAATCTGGCGTATAGCTCGTTACGTTGAGATAGTTTTTATAGAAATCAGTAATGTTTCAGCATTATCTCAACAGCGTTTTTGACAGCCTGTCAGTCTTATTTGAGCTCAATCTTAGTACTTCAAATTACTACCTTTTTATATGAATAATGTATTAAAGGTCTTATTTGTTTTTTGTACAAAATAAACAGGCATCGATGACGCTGCCATACTATTCACGTTCATAGTTCGAGATATACCCCGAGTTTAAGAACCCACCATTATGAATCTTACCGAATTAAAGAATACGCCGGTATCTGAACTGATTACACTCGGCGAAAAGATGGGGCTGGAAAGCCTGGCCCGTATGCGTAAACAAGATATTATCTTCTCTATCCTTAAGCAGCATGCGAAAAGTGGAGAAGATATCTTCGGTGACGGTGTGCTGGAGATCTTGCAGGATGGATTTGGATTTCTCCGTTCAGCAGACAGCTCCTACCTTGCCGGTCCCGATGATATCTACGTTTCTCCTAGCCAAATCCGCCGTTTTAACCTCCGTACCGGTGACACAATTTCAGGTAAAATCCGCCCACCTAAAGAAGGTGAACGCTATTTTGCACTGTTGAAAGTTAACGAAGTTAACTTTGATAAACCAGAAAATGCCCGTAGTAAAATCCTTTTTGAAAACTTAACTCCTCTGCATGCTAATAATCGCCTGCGTATGGAGCGTGGTAATGGTTCCACTGAGGATCTGACTGCCCGTGTTCTGGATCTGGCTGCACCGATTGGCCGTGGACAACGTGGTCTTATCGTCGCTCCACCAAAAGCGGGTAAGACTATGTTGCTGCAAAATATTGCTGCTAACATTGCTCACAATCATCCAGATTGTGTATTGATGGTACTTCTGATTGATGAACGTCCAGAAGAAGTCACTGAAATGCAACGTCTGGTGAAAGGTGAAGTTATTGCTTCTACTTTTGATGAGCCTGCTTCCCGTCACGTTCAGGTGGCAGAAATGGTCATTGAGAAAGCAAAACGTCTGGTTGAACATAAAAAAGACGTTATTATCCTGCTTGATTCTATTACCCGCTTGGCTCGTGCTTATAACACGGTTGTCCCTGCATCCGGCAAGGTACTGACCGGTGGTGTAGATGCTAATGCATTACATCGTCCAAAACGTTTCTTCGGTGCTGCACGTAATGTGGAAGAGGGTGGAAGTCTGACTATTATTGCGACTGCGTTGGTGGATACGGGCTCCAAGATGGATGAAGTGATTTACGAAGAGTTCAAAGGCACTGGTAACATGGAGCTGCTCCTCTCCCGTAAAATTGCTGAAAAACGTGTCTTCCCGGCTATCGATTACAACCGTTCTGGCACACGTAAAGAAAATCTACTCACCACAACTGAAGAGTTACAGAAAATGTGGATTCTGCGCAAAATTATTCACCCGATGGGAGAAATTGATGCGATGGAATTCCTTATCAATAAGTTGGCTATGAGCAAAACAAACGACGATTTCTTTGACATGATGAAACGTTCGTAGTTTTTAACTCAGTTTACGATGATTTTAGTAAGCGCCACGATTTCGTGGCGTTTTTTGCATCCACGATTATGGTGTTATGTAAATATGGTATGTATTTTGCAAACATTTCATATACTGCCGTCTATTTAAAATTAAATGTCACAAAAATGATATAAAGGCCATTAATTTTTCCATAATGAAGCAGTGTCTTCGCAAGCTGGGGTGCCTGTGGAATTGGGTTTTGGACAATAAATAATCAGGGTGTCTTTATTCTTACAGAGAGTTGTTATCGTGAATATTTTCAGCATGGATATCGAAGTTTTTTGCGTTTTTTTGTTTTCATTTGCGTTTTTGTTTATAGCGCGCAAAGTAGCAAAGAAAATCGGTCTCGTTGATAAACCCAATTATCGTAAGTGTCATCAGGGATTGGTGCCTCTGGTTGGAGGAATATCAGTATTTACCGGGGTTTGTTTTGCTTTTGTTATCACTAAAGAATTTATTCCTCACAAGTGGTTATATTTGGTTTGTGCCGGTGTGCTGGTATTTATCGGTGCATTGGATGACCGTTTTGACATCAGCGTTAAGATTCGGGCAACTATCCAGGCTCTGGTTGGTATTGCGATGATGTATTTTGCTGGCCTGAAATTAAATAGTCTTGGTTATGCTTTTGGCCCTTGGGACATGACACTTGGGCCGTTCAGTTATGTTGTGACTTTATTTGCTGTCTGGGCTGCCATCAATGCATTCAATATGGTTGATGGAATAGATGGATTATTGGGTGGGTTATCCTGCGTCTCTTTCGGAGCCTTAGGGATTTTACTATATCAAAGTGGTAACACTGCACTGGCATTATGGTGTTTTGCATTTATTGCTGCCATTCTCCCTTATATTATTTTTAATCTTGGTTTATTAAGCCAGCGTTTCAAAGTGTTTATGGGGGACGCAGGCAGTACATTGATTGGTTTTACCATTATCTGGTTGCTTATTGAATCTACTCAGGGGAATGAGCGCCCTGTTAATCCAGTGACTGCATTATGGATTATTGCCATTCCATTAATGGATATGGTTGCCATTATGTACCGTCGATTACGTAAAGGGATGAGTCCATTTTCTCCTGACAGACAACATATCCATCATCTGATTATGCGGGCTGGATTCTCATCACGTCAGGCATTTATCTTGATTACCGTTGCTGCTGCTTTATTCGCTGCTATTGGAATTACCGGGGAATGGCTGGAGTTTGTGCCTGAATGGGTAATGTTGGCACTTTTTTTGCTTGCATTTATGTTGTATGGCTATTGCATCAAGCATGCATGGAGGGTGGCTCGTTTCATCAAACGGCATAAACGTCGTATGCGCCGTTCAGTTAACCATTAAACATCTATCTAACAGAGGTTTTGTGCAGTGATAAAATCAGAAACGAAATCCATTCAGGATGAACAAGCTCTGGAACATGAGCTGGATATCAGAGCTTTATGCAGTGCTTTATGGCGCGGAAAGATATGGATTGTCGTACTGGCAGTTATTTTCGCTGCTATAGCGCTTGGTGTGACATATCTGATGCAACAAAAATGGAGTGCAACGGCCACTACTGACCTGCCTACCACTCGTCATTTGGGGAGCTATTACTCTCAGCAGCAGTTTTTGCGTAATCTGGATACTCACATTAACATTTCACCGGAAACTCAGTTACCGTCTATTCAGGAAGAAGCTTATAAGGAATTCGTTACTCAGGTCGCGGCATATGATACTCGTCGTGAATTCTGGTCAAAATCTGATTATTACAAGAAGCATCAGGAAGGTAACACTAGGGTTGATGCGGTCTTATTAGATGAATTAGTCAACAATATTCAGTTCATTCCTCATGATGATAAAAAAGTGTTGAATGACAGTATTAAACTGACAGCAGAGTCTTCTGCACAAGCAAATCAACTCCTGCGCCAGTACATTGCTTTTGCTAACCGTCGCGCCAGCACTCATTTGAATAATGAAGTAAAAAGTGCATGGGCTACTCGCACTCAATCCATGGCAGCATTGGTTAAGCGCCAGGAAATGGTCGCTAAAGCGGTTTATAACCGCGAAATGCATGTGTTACAGCAATCGTTAAAAGTTGCAGAAAAACAAGGGATTCGGCGTAACCAAACTGATACTCCGATGGATCAATTACCTGATTCAAAAATGTTTATGTTAGGAGCGCCGCTGTTACAGGCTCAACTTGAAACTCTGGAAGTGACGGGCCCCGACTATGATGTGGACTATGACCAAAATATTGCAATGTTAGCGACATTAAATGTTGGCCCGACATTACAGGATCAATTCCAGACTTACCGCTATTTGAGAACACCCGAGGAACCTGTTACCAGAGACAGTCCTCGCAGAATGTTTTTGATGATCATGTGGGGAGCGGTTGGTGCTTTGGTTGGTGCCGGTGTGGCATTGGTACAACGTTCGCGTAAATAATTATATGAAGAACGGCTTCTCAGAGATATTTTCTGCAATTCCAAAAGCAGGAATAAATAGCATCAAAGAGTATTTTTTGCAGGAAAGCCTGCAAGTTACTGACCAATAAGAGAGTCACTGTGAAAGTGTTGACTGTGTTTGGTACCCGGCCGGAAGCTATCAAGATGGCACCTTTGGTACACGCATTGGCAAGGGATGAAGCCTTCGAAGTAAAAGTATGTGTCACCGCCCAACACCGCGAAATGTTGGATCAGGTGTTACATCTTTTTGAGATTACTCCCGATTTTGATCTCAATATTATGAAATCAGGGCAGGATTTAACGGATATTACATGCCGTATTCTGGAAGGGTTGAAGCCCGTTTTGACAGAATTTAAGCCTGATGTTGTATTAGTTCATGGAGATACCACAACAACGATGGCGACCAGTTTGGCTGCGTTCTACCAGCGTATCCCTGTTGGTCATATTGAAGCTGGACTAAGAACTGGTGATCTCTATTCCCCTTGGCCGGAAGAGGCAAACCGTAAGATTGCCGGGCATTTGGCAATGTATCATTTTGCTCCGACGGAAAACTCCCGCAAGAATTTACAGAAAGAATCCATTGCAGATAATCGAGTTTTTGTCACGGGTAATACGGTGATCGATGCGTTGTTGTGGGTACGTGATCGAATAATGAATGATGAAGCTATGCGGAATAAATTGGCGAAACATTACCCGTTTATTGATACTGATAAAAAAATGATCTTGGTAACGGGTCATCGTCGTGAAAGTTTTGGTGGCGGATTTGTGCGAATTTGTGAAGCATTGGCACAGATAGCCCGTGTCCATCCAGACGTACAGGTAGTCTACCCGGTCCATCTAAACCCGAATGTCAGTGAGCCGGTAAAGCGTATTTTGCATGATATTGATAACATCATTCTCATCGAACCACAGGACTATTTACCATTCGTCTATTTGATGAACCATGCCTATATGATCCTGACGGATTCCGGTGGTATTCAGGAAGAAGCACCTTCTTTAGGAAAACCTGTATTGGTGATGCGTAATACTACTGAACGGCCAGAAGCGGTGGATGCGGGAACGGTACGTCTGGTAGGAACAGAAACAAGAACTATTGTGGAGGAAGTGACTCGATTGTTGACAGACGATGCTGCCTATCAGCAAATGAGCCGCGCTCATAATCCTTACGGGGATGGCGATGCCTGTCGACGTATTCTCGACGCTTTGAAAAAAATCAGGTGACACTATGAGTTTTGAAACTATATCAGTTATCGGTCTTGGTTATATTGGTTTGCCAACTGCGGCAGCGTTTGCATCCCGCAATAAGAAAGTCATTGGGGTGGATGTTAACCCATATGCGGTAGAAACTATTAACCGAGGCGCAATTCATATTGTAGAACCAGATCTGGACAAAGTGGTGAAAATTGCTGTGGAAGATGGTTACCTGAAAGCAGTGGTTTCTCCGTTACCCGCAGATGCTTTTCTGATAGCTGTTCCAACGCCTTTTAAAGGTGATCATGAGCCGGATATGATATATGTCCGTTCCGCCGCTGAATCTGTGGCGCTGGTGCTAAAAAAAGGCGATTTGGTTATTCTGGAATCTACCTCACCAGTGGGTGCGACAGAGCAGATGGCAGAATGGTTAGCAGCAGCGCGCCCTGATCTGACTTTCCCACAACAGGTGGGAGAGGAATCTGATATTGATATTGCTTACTGTCCTGAACGTGTATTACCGGGACAGGTTATGGTCGAGCTGATTAAGAATGACCGCGTTATTGGCGGTATGACGTCAAAATCTTCGGCCAGAGCCAGTGAACTGTATAAAATCTTCCTTGAAGGTGAATGTGTTATCACTAACTCAAGAACAGCAGAAATGTGTAAGCTGACAGAAAACAGTTTCCGGGATGTGAATATTGCATTCGCCAATGAACTTTCTCTGATTTGTGCTGAACAAGGCATCAATGTGTGGGAACTTATCCGTCTGGCAAACCGTCATCCCCGAGTAAATATTCTTCAGCCCGGCCCTGGGGTGGGGGGGCATTGTATTGCTGTTGACCCGTGGTTCATTGTTTCCCAAAACCCGGAACAATCACGTCTTATCCATACAGCACGTCTGGTTAATGATGGCAAGCCATTGTGGGTTGTGGATCAAGTAAAAGCGGCTGTTGCGGATTGTTTGGCTGAAAGTGGAAAGCGTGCAAGCGAAGTGAAAATCGCCTGCTTTGGCCTGGCATTTAAACCAAATATTGATGATTTACGTGAGAGTCCAGCGGTACATATCACTCGTATGATTGCTCAATGGCATGCAGGGGAAACATTGGCTGTAGAGCCTAATGTCCATGAATTACCCGCTTCCTTGAAAGGAATGACGCGATTGGTTAACCTGGAAAAAGCGTTGGAAGAAGCTGATATCTTGTTGATGCTGGTGGATCATAATCAGTTTAAAGCTGTAAGTGGTTGTGAAATTAAACAGAAATGGATTGTGGATACAAAAGGAGTCTGGCGTTGAGACGTATTCTAATCACAGGTGGAGCAGGTTTTATTGGCTCCGCTGTTGTGCGGCATATCATTGATCATACAGAAGACAGCGTGGTTGTCGTTGATAGCCTGACTTATGCTGGTAATCTAGAGTCGCTTGACTCTGTTGAGGATAGCACACGCTATGCGTTTGAACAGATTGATATCTGTCAGCGTGAAGCGCTGGATCAGGTTTTTGAACAGTATCAGCCGGATTGTGTGATGCATCTTGCGGCAGAAAGCCATGTAGATCGCTCTATTGATAGCCCTGCGGCATTTGTCGAAACCAACATTGTTGGTACCTATACTTTATTGGAAGTTGCCCGGGTTTTTTGGCAGAAACTGAGTAAAGAGAAACAAACTGCCTTTCGTTTTCATCATATTTCAACGGATGAAGTGTATGGTGATTTGCATGGTGAGGATGGTTTCTTTACTGAAACGACACCTTATGCGCCAAGCAGTCCATATTCAGCGTCCAAGGCATCCAGTGACCATCTGGTAAGAGCATGGTACCGTACTTATGGTTTACCGGCAGTTATTACCAATTGTTCAAATAACTATGGTCCTTACCACTTCCCGGAAAAATTGATCCCATTAATGATTTTGAATGCATTAGCAGGCAAATCTTTGCCGGTATACGGCGAAGGGAAGCAAATCCGTGATTGGCTGTACGTGGAAGATCACGCCAGAGCGCTTTATTTGGTTGTAACAGAAGCTGAACCGGGTAAAACCTATAATATTGGCGGTCATAATGAACGCAAAAATATTGATGTGGTTTGTGCCATTTGTGAGCTTTTGGAAGAGTTTTGCCCTGAGAAGCCAGCAGGTACGGCTTATTATCGTGATTTGATTACTCATGTCGCAGATCGTCCTGGCCATGATATGCGTTATGCCATTGACGCTGCGAAAATTGAGCATGAGCTGGGTTGGAAACCACAGGAAACCTTCGAATCCGGGATTCGCAAAACAGTTCAATGGTATCTGGGAAATGAAAATTGGTGGCGTAGAGTTCAGGATGGATCTTATGCTGGTGAACGTCTTGGATTGGGTGAAAACTAAGCTACTCTGGAGGTAACATGAAAGGTATTATTCTGGCAGGGGGCTCAGGTACCCGGTTGCATCCGATAACACGAGGTGTTTCCAAACAACTACTGCCAATTTATGATAAGCCGATGATTTACTATCCTTTGTCAGTACTGATGCTGGCAGGGATACGTGATGTTCTGATTATCTCCACGCCAGAAGATTTACCTTCCTTCCGCCGACTGTTTGGCAATGGTGACGAATTTGGTATTCGCTTGAGTTATAAAGAACAGCCATCACCAGATGGTTTAGCTCAGGCTTTTTTGATTGGTGAAGAGTTTATTAACGGGGAACCCAGTTGTCTGGTATTGGGAGATAATATCTACTTTGGACAAGCGTTTAGCCCAAAACTGAAGAAGGTGGTTTCCCGTAGAAAAGGGGCGACCATTTTTGGTTATCAGGTGATGGATCCTGAGCGATTTGGTGTGGTGGAGTTTGATGACGAGTTCCATGTTCTTTCCATTGAGGAAAAACCAGCAAAACCAAAATCAAACTGGGCGGTAACCGGTCTCTATTTCTATGATAGTCAGGTTGTGGATTTTGCCAGGCAGGTAAAACCTTCTGCACGAGGTGAGTTGGAAATTACCAGCATTAACCAGATGTATTTGGAACGTGGTGAGTTGAATGTTGAACTGTTAGGGCGAGGTTTTGCCTGGCTGGATACTGGTACTCATGACAGCTTGATTGAGGCTAGCACTTTTGTGCAGACTGTTGAGAAACGTCAGGGTTTTAAAATCGCTTGTCTTGAAGAAATTGCTTGGCGTAATGGTTGGTTGGATGATGAACAGTTAAGAAAGACAGCAAAATCCTTGTCAAAAACGGGCTACGGTCAATATCTGCTGGATCTGCTTCATGTCCGTTCGCGCCAGTATTGAACCATTAGAGTGGGATAGCTACTACTTCGGGCTGCCGACTGCTCGTCTTGATTTCACACCTGATGCTAGGTTGTTAACTTTACCTCAGTTAAAACAGTATGCTTTGGTGCAGGCCAAAGTGCCTGCACAGCGATTAGATCTTATTGATGGGTTATCCGCGTTGGGTTTTTCGCTGGTGGAGGGAGAAATCGATCTTTCCTTAAGGATTGGCATAGAAAATGCTTATATTGCTTATAGTAACAACACTCAGAATGTGCTGATCCAGGCGGAACAGCGGGATATCCCGATGCTGAAAGAGGTAGCTGCCAAAATATTTTCTTTAAGCCGTTTCCGTGCCCCGTGGTATCAGTCGCAGGATAGTGGCCGTTTCTATGCTACTTGGGTTGAGAAAGCGGTATTAGGGACATTTGATCATCAATGTTTACTGGTAAACGGAGATAACGGGCAGCCCGCAGGGTTTGTTACTTTGCGGGATTTAGGGAATGGTGAGGCTCGTATGGGGTTGCTGGCAGTATTTCCAGGAAATACCGGCCGTGGGGTTGGTTCAAAATTAATGTCGGTGGCGCAACAGTGGTGTCAACACCATCAAATACAGCAATTAAGAATTGCGACACAAACCAGCAACATCGCTGCTTTGCGCCTTTATACACGCAGTGGTGCATTTATTGAAAACACTGCTTATTGGTTATATAGGGGACGAAATGATTCCATTTAACAGACCACCAGTAGTCGGCACTGAATTAGATTACATGAAGCAGGCAATGGAGAGCGGTAAGCTTTGCGGGGATGGTGGTTTTACCAAACGTTGTGAAGAGTGGATGGAACAACATTTCGGCTGCCCGAAAGTGTTGCTGACACCATCCTGCACAGCTTCTCTGGAAATGGCGGCTATTTTGCTGAATATCCAGCCCGGTGATGAAGTGATTATGCCGAGTTTCACTTTCGTTTCCAGTTCTAATGCGTTTGTACTGCGCGGGGCAACTGTTGTTTTCGTGGATATCCGTCCAGATACCATGAATATTGATGAAACCAAAATCGAAGCGGCTATTACAGCTAAAACACGAGTGATTGTTCCGGTTCATTACGCTGGCGTGGCTTGTGAAATGGATACCATCATGGCTTTGGCAGAGAAATATAATCTATTTGTCGTGGAAGATGCAGCCCAGGGGGTAATGTCTACTTATAAGGGGCGCGCACTGGGAACTATCGGACACATTGGTTGCTACAGTTTCCATGAAACCAAAAACTACTCTTCTGGTGGTGAAGGTGGTGCAGCACTGATCAATGACGAAGCATTGATCTCCCGTGCGGAAATCGTCCGTGAAAAAGGAACTAATCGTAGCCAGTTTTTCCGTGGTCAAGTTGATAAATACACTTGGCGCGATATTGGTTCCAGTTATCTGATGTCAGATCTTCAAGCGGCTTATTTGTGGGCACAACTCGAAGAAGCTAAGAAAATCAATGAGCGTCGTCTTGCTTTGTGGGATACCTATTATCAGGCATTAAAACCGCTGGCTGATGCTGGTTACCTAACATTACCTATAGTACCGGAAGGATTGGAGCATAATGCGCATATGTTCTATATCAAACTGAAAGATGTTGAAGAACGCTCTGCATTCAATAGCTATATGAAAGATGCTGGCGTACTGACGGTATTTCATTATGTTTCTCTGCACATCAGCCCGGGTGGTGAAAAATTTGGCCGTTTCCACGGAGAGGATCGCTTCACTACCAGCGAAAGTGATCGCTTGGTACGTTTGCCAATGTTTTACAACATAACGGATGCTGAACAGCAGATTGTTATCGAGCATATCAGAGAATACTTCGCCTGATATGTCATTGGCTAAAACATCAATATGGACTGCCGGCTCTACACTGATAAAAATCGGCGCGGGGCTTTTAATCGTTAAATTACTGGCGGTTACTTTCGGCCCCAGCGGGGTTGGGCAGGCGGGTAATTTCCGTCAACTGATCACTGTCCTTGGGGTGTTGGCTGGCGGCGGTATTTTTAATGGTGTGACTAAATATGTTGCTGAGTATCAACAGCAGCCGGAAAGGTTGCGTGTGGTACTGGGGACTTCTTCTGCCATTATTCTAGGGTTTTCCACTCTACTGGCCGTGATTTTTCTGTTGTTTAGCGGGCCGATCAGTATTGGGTTATTTGGTCATAGGGATTATGAGCCAGTTGTACAGGCGCTCTCATTTATTCAAATGGGTATTGCTTGTGCCAACTATTTTCTGGCTATTTTGAAAGGATACCGGGATGCTCAGGGGAATGCGCTGGCGATTATTCTTGGTAGTTTGATAGGCGTGATTGCCTATTATCTCTGTTTCACCCTTGGTGGGTATGAAGGTGCTTTGGCTGGCCTGGCCTTGGTACCGGCACTGATAATATTTCCAGCGGGATTGATGCTTTGGCGTCGCAAAGAGATTTCATTCTCATATCTTAAGCCCATGTGGGATAAGGTACTGGCTAGCGAGCTTGGTAAATTTACCCTGATGGCTCTGTTGACTTCCATTACCTTACCGGTTGCTTACATTATGATGCGAAACCTGCTGGCAGCCCATTATAGCTGGGATGATGTGGGTATTTGGCAAGGTGTAAGCAGTATTTCCGATGCTTACCTGCAATTTATCACCGCTTCTTTCAGTGTTTATTTGTTGCCAACGCTTTCACGATTGCAGGGTAAGGGTGAAATATCAAATGAGATAGTTAAGGCGCTGAAATTTGTTTTGCCTGCGGTGGCATTTGTAAGTTTTACCGTATGGTTGTTGCGCGATTTTGCTATATGGTTGCTATTTTCTGACAAATTTACTGCTATGCGCGATTTGTTTGCTTGGCAATTGATTGGTGATGTCTTGAAAGTGGGCGCTTATGTTTTTGGTTATCTGGTGATTGCCAAAGCGGCGTTGCGTTTTTATGTGCTGGCTGAAGTCAGCCAGTTTTTGCTGCTTACTGGTTTTGCCCACTGGCTGATTCCTGTCAATGGAGCGTTAGGTGCAGCGCAAGCTTATATGGCAACTTATGTTGTTTATTTCACCCTTTGTTGTGGTGCATTTCTTATTTATCGCAGGCGAGCATGACAACCCTAATTCACGTTCTGGGATCTGATATCCCCCATCATAATCGAACGGTATTGCGCTTTTTTAATGACGTTTTAGCGCAAAAAATTGGTTTTTCAGCCAAACCAAAGTTTATGGTAGTGGCTAGGGATCGCGCTTCATTGGATAATTGCCCGGCATTGGATATGACATTTTTCGACAGTAAAAAATCTCTGTCTCAAGCTGTGGTTGCTAAAGCGCAGTCAGACAGGGATTGCCGATTTTTTTTTCATGGGCAATTTAATGCGGGTTTGTGGTTAGCGTTGTTATCAGGAAAAATCAAACGCAATCAATTCTGGTGGCATGCTTGGGGTGCTGATCTTTATGAAGACTCTTGTCAGTTAACATTCCGTCTGTTTTATTTTCTGCGTCGTCTGGCGCAGCGTCGGGTAGGGCATGTATTTGCGGCTCGTGGAGATCTCTATTTTTATTCTCAACATCATCCGAAAGTACCAACGTCATTGCTCTATTTCCCAACCAGAATGGACCCAGCCTTGACGATTACAGAAAAAAAACCTTCTGATGATGGCAAGATGACAATTTTGTTGGGGAACTCCGGTGATCGATCAAACCGTCATATTGCTGCACTGAAAGCTATTCATAAGCAGTTTGGCGATAAGGTACAAATAGTTATCCCAATGGGTTATCCGGAAAATAATCAGGCTTATATTGAGCAGGTTGAGCAATCTGCTTTATCGTTGTTCCGGCCGGAAAATTTAACAATTCTTAAGCAAAATATGGCATTTGATGATTATCTGGCATTGCTGCGTGGTTGTGATTTAGGGTATTTCATTTTTAACCGCCAGCAGGGGATTGGAACAATTTGTCTGTTGATACAATTTGGTGTGCCGCTTGTGATTAGTCGTCAGAATCTTTTTTGGCAGGATTTAACAGAACAGCAGGTTCCGGTATTTTTCTTCGGTGATCCTCTGGATAACCAACTCATTACAGAAGCACAACGACAAATGCTTTCTCTGGACAGAAATGCAATATCCTTTTTCAGCCCGAACTTTGTTGATGGCTGGCGGCAGGCGTTAGTAAAAGTGGCAGGAGATCAGCAATGACTTTAACGCAATTTGGCGGATTATTTGTTGTTTATCTGATATCACTGGTTTTTATCCTGACGTTGACTTATCAGGAATTTCGGCGTGTACGTTTTAATTTTAATGTGTTTTTCTCATTGCTTTATTTGCTGACATTTTATTTTGGTTTCCCACTGACATGTTTGTTGGTTTTTCAATTCGATGTTGAGGTGGTACCTGTAGACGCCTTATTACACGCTCTACTGGCTTCAACAGGTTTTTATGGAATTTATTACGTCAGTTATAAAACCCGGCTAAGAAAGCCGTCTATGCAGCCTAAAACACCCGTATTCACCATGAACCGGGTGGAAACTAACTTCACATGGTTATTGCTGGTATTAGTTGCGGTGGTGACAGTTGGGCTATTCTTTATGCAAAACGGTTTTCTATTGTTTAAGTTACAGTCGTACAGTCAGATTTTTTCCAGTCAGGTTTCCGGTGTTGCTCTGAAACGGTTCTTTTACTTCTTTATTCCTGCCATGTTAGTGGTTTATTTCCTGAAACCGACACAATTACGCTGGCTGTTTTTTCTGATGAGCACCGTTGCTTTTGGGATTCTGACTTATGTCATTGTTGGGGGAACCAGGGCGAATATTATCATTGCGTTTGCGTTATTCCTGTTTATCGGCATTGTTCGTGGCTGGATAACCTTGTGGATGCTGATGACTGCGGGCGCAATGGGAATTGTTGGCATGTTCTGGTTGGCGCTCAAACGTTATAGCCTGGATGTTAATGGTGCAGAAGCATTTTATACTTTTCTCTACCTCACTAGGGATACTTTTTCGCCGTGGGAAAATCTTGCGTTATTGCTGAATAACTACGACAAAATCGATTTTCAGGGGCTGGCACCGATTATCCGTGATTTCTATGTTTTTATTCCAAGTTGGCTTTGGCCTGGGCGCCCTGATGTTGTGTTGAATTCTGCGAATTACTTTACCTGGGAGGTGTTGGATAACCACTCTGGTTTGGCAATTTCTCCGACGTTGATAGGTTCTCTGGTTGTTATGGGTGGAGTGCTGTTTGTTCCGGTTGGTGCGATTGTTGTTGGGTTGATAATTAAATGGTTTGACTGGATTTATGAGTTAGGTAAACAGGAGACTAATCGTTATAAAGCCGCTATTTTGCAGGCATTCTGCTTTGGCGCGATCTTTAACATCATCGTGCTGGCTCGTGAAGGATTAGATGCATTTGTTTCCCGTGTGGTATTTTTCTGTATTATTTTTGGTTTATGTTTAGTAGTTGCTAAGTTGTTGTATTGGCTATTTGAGAGTGCAGGGCTTATTAGAAAATACCTGACCAGCAACCTGGTTGTATCGCAAAAACGTCCGTTGCAATGTAAGGAAAGAAAATGGAGCTAAACAATATTCCCAAATATAGTATTCGTGGTTTGAATATTTGGGGTTTCCGCGATATGGCACACTTTCTTGACCATCTTTTTCAGCGTGGGCGGGTAAAGACGGGTACTTTGGTGGCGATTAATGCGGAAAAAGTTCTGACAGCAGAGCAAGATAATGCGTTGAGCACATTGCTGGGCGACGCAGAATACCTGTATGCCGATGGTATCAGCATTGTACGTGCTATCCGTCGTAAATACTCTGGCGCTGAAGTTTCTCGCGTAGCGGGTGCTGATCTGTGGGAAGCTATCATGGAGCGTGCTGGCAAAGAAGGTACACCTGTTTTTCTGGTTGGGGGTAAACCAGAGATATTGGAACAGACAGAAAACAAACTGCGGGCTCAGTGGAACGTCAATATTGTTGGCAGCCAGAATGGTTATTTCACGCCAGAAGAGCGTAACGCGGTTTTCGCTCGGCTCCATGCTAGCGGAGCAGCAATTGTGACAGTTGCGATGGGATCGCCTAAGCAGGAAGTTTTTATGCGTGACTGCCGTAAGGTTCATCTTGATGCACTTTATATGGGCGTTGGGGGGACTTATGATGTATTCACCGGTCATGTAAAACGTGCGCCAAAAGTATGGCAGAACCTGGGGCTTGAGTGGCTTTATCGGCTGTTATCACAACCAAGCCGCATTGGTCGTCAGCTCAAATTATTGAAGTTTTTGGGATATTACTACGGTAATCGTCTGTAAATATGTTTCCTGCCTGTCGTATAGCAGTTTGCGGCAGGCTGCACAAAAAATTCATTTTTCAGTCTCTATATAACCATTTGATCCTGCCGAGCTTTTGTCATCTATACTAATTATTGGGTAATTTTTTATTCCACTGAGTGGAAAAACATGTTTTGATCCGGACTTTTTTATGGCTGATTGAAATCAGTCTTGTATATTTTTTATTGCAAATTACAACACATAACAATGGACAGGGAATTTATGGCTGATCAACAACAGAGCCTGCAACGGGGTTTAGAAGCCCGTCATATAGAGCTAATTGCATTAGGCGGCACTATTGGTGTTGGCCTGTTTATGGGTTCAGCCAGCACACTGAAATGGGCTGGTCCTTCTGTTTTGCTGGCTTACATTATTGCCGGAATTTTTGTTTTCTTCATCATGCGATCTATGGGCGAAATGCTGTTTCTTGAACCTGTCACAGGCTCTTTTGCTTCTTTTGGGCATAAATATCTCAGTCCATACTGGGGGTGCCTGACGGCTTGGGGGTATTGGTTTATGTGGGTGGCGGTAGGGATATCAGAAATAACGGCTATTGGCGTTTATGCCGAGTTCTGGTTTCCTGAACTTCCTCAATGGGTATCAGCATTGATTGCGGTGGCATTAGTCGCTTTAGCGAACCTTGCGGCAGTACGTCTTTATGGTGAGCTGGAATTTTGGTTTGCCATGATTAAAGTGACCACCATTATCGTCATGATCCTGATTGGTCTGGGGCTGATATTTTTCGGTCTCGGCAATCAATGGCAACCCATTGGATTGGATAATCTGACTGCACATGGCGGTTTCTTTGTCGGTGGTTGGCAAGGGTTTCTGTTTGCGCTTTGTATTGTTGTTGCATCTTATCAGGGGGTGGAACTGGTAGGCATCACTGCGGGTGAAGCTAAAAATCCACAAGTGACATTGAAAAAAGCGATTAACAATATTCTTTGGCGTATTCTGATTTTCTACGTGGGTGCGATCTTTATTGTTGTGACCTTGTTTCCGTGGATAGAGGTTGGTTCGCAGGGCAGCCCGTTTGTGATGACATTCACCAAAGTGGGCATCACTTCAGCGGCAGCCGTGATTAACTTTGTTGTCTTGACCGCTGCGCTTTCTGGTTGTAACAGTGGCATGTACAGTGGTGGACGGATGCTCTATGCGTTAGCGCAAAACCGTCAGTTACCTCCAGCGCTGACGAAATTGTCAAAGAATGGCGTACCGGTAATCTGTATTGCTATTACAATTCTGTGTTTGCTGATAGGTTCCAGTTTAAATTACCTGATCCCAAATCCACAGGCCGTTTTTGTTTATGTCTACAGTGCCAGTGTATTGCCGGGAATGGTTCCGTGGTTTGTTATTCTGGTGAGCCAGTTGCGTTTTCGTCAGTACCATCAAGAGGCACTGAAACAACATAGTTTTAAATCTATCCTGTTCCCCTATGTAAATTACCTGACACTAGCATTTTTATGCTGTGTGCTGGTAGGCATGGCAATTAATCCAGATACGCGTTTCTCATTACTGGTAGGTGGAGGTTTTCTGCTGATAGTGTCGCTGATTTATTGGTTAGTGAGGTTTTTTGGCAGTAAAAAACTAAAATCCTGATGGACTGATTTGCGGTTACAGCGGTAGTGGGTGGGGAATAAGCGTTGGCTTTATCAACTAAGTGAGCAAGGTGTAATCAAATGCATCATTTCTTTAAAAAAGCACTGGACAGTATATCATTAAATCCGTACTATCCCCATCCGCAACGGCGTTAAGCGCCCGTAGCTCAGCTGGATAGAGCGCTGCCCTCCGGAGGCAGAGGTCTCAGGTTCGAATCCTGTCGGGCGCGCCATTATTTGCGTGCAAGAGCTGCGGTGATGTTTTTGTTGTAAGTATGTAGTAGTAAAATAGCTGTTATGGTGGCTATAGCTCAGTTGGTAGAGCCCTGGATTGTGATTCCAGTTGTCGTGGGTTCGAGTCCCATTAGCCACCCCATCTTTTTTATGACACGCGAGGGTGGCGGAATTGGTAGACGCGCTAGCTTCAGGTGTTAGTGTCCTTACGGACGTGGGGGTTCAAGTCCCCCCCTTCGCACCATAAAAAAGATAAAATTTCGGCGAGTAGCGCAGCTTGGTAGCGCAACTGGTTTGGGACCAGTGGGTCGGAGGTTCGAATCCTCTCTCGCCGACCAAATTCTGAAGAACCCTGTGATGCAGGGTTTTTTGCTTTCTCCCTTCCTATTTTTTGTTTCCTCTCCCGTCTATTACTCGCAGTGTGTACTTTATTCGATTTTAATTCAGTGAATTGTTTTCCTGACATTAACGAATTGTTTTATATAATAATTTTTTATCTTGTTGTATTTTGACGACGATTGATATATTAGCTGTCTCAAATAAGAGACTTGTAACATATTGAATTAAAGTGAAAAATAATAAATTTGTTATACGTTGTCTCAAATAAGAGACAGTTAATGAAGTGGATTTTGTGATGATTTGCTTTCTTGTTGTAATAAATAGAGAAATAACCGATGAGTCGAAGCGACTGATCATCCGGATAAAAGTTGGCATGTTAAATGCATTATCGCAAGGGTAGATGCTCATCCTATTTCTTATGACAGCATATGCTTCATAAACCCAGGGATGATGCAGAGCCGATTATCAGTGCCTATTGTCCATGTCACAGATGAGTATTTTCATCGCCGACCGGGCTTAACGTTGAGTGAGGCACTATCCGTCTGTAGACCTGATTGTATTATTTGTACACCTATCTTTATTTTAAGGTAGGTGTTTTTTTGTTATCGTTAGGGATATCTCTGATAGATTTATATGCTGTTTAGCAATTGCCCCGTAAACCCTCGATTGGGCGGGGAGCAGTTACTTAGAGTACTTCTTCCTAACTTATTTAAGGAAATATAGATGTCAAAAATGATCGGATGCCTTGGCTGCGGACAAACGTTGCATGAATCGGCACAATCGTGCCCACATTGTGGTGCGGTGATAAAGGCATATTCTTCTGGCAGTAAAAGCAGAATTGTTGCTGCATTACTGGCATTTTTTCTTGGCGGTTTTGGTGCTCATAAATTTTATCTGGGTAAAATTGGCATGGGGATTTTATACCTGTTATTTTTCTGGACATTTATCCCTTCGTTGATCTCATTTATTGAATTTATTATTTATCTTTGCACTTCTGATGAAGATTTTGCCAGAAAATATGGCTAGAAAAATGCCCTCATGGAGGGCATTTTTAATCAATGGAATGAATAACGTGTAAAGGAATAGTGATCGATAGATCATAAGACTCTGGTGTTAAATGTTAGTTGACACTATTGGCTATTCGCTACATCACTCTCGCGCTTTAAAGTTAGCACTAATCCTTCACGGCGAATTTGTGCCGCTTCTTCTGGTTTACGTAACTTATCCAACGCGTCTGCTAACCAGGCATAATCATGAGCATCAGGGCGTTGAGCTAATGCGGCTTTAAAATCTTTTGTTGCTTTTTCCCATTCTCCGTGACGTAAAGCAACCTGTCCAAGAGTACTGTTTAGCAGAGGGGTTGCGCCATGTTGCTTTAATTGATGGTCCAGCGCTTTTTGTACCGGCTGTGGATCTTCGCTTTTTAACCGAGGGATCAACAGCAGCAAACGTTCATTGTATTGACGTTTTAAACTTTCCAAGATGATCTTTTGTGCGGTCTCATGGTCGTCACATTCAATCAAATGCTCAGATATTGCAATTTGCAAAGCCACATCATGACGAATTTTACGGTTTTGATCATGCCACCAGCGTTTTAAACCTTCACTGCCTTGTTCTGCCATATACTGATTCATCAGACCGATATAGGCTTGTTGGCGCAGTTTATGAATTTGTGACTCATCATGCAGATGGGTCTTTGCCATTATCGGCAGTATATCAATCAGTGATTGGTAAGCCCCTGATCTGGTATAAGCTTGTTCGGCCAGGCGCAAAACTTCCGGATGGCGTGGAGCTTGATTCAGAAGTTTGTCTATGCCGTGGCGAGCAGCATGAATTTCACCTTGTGCCAGTTGAATACGTGCACGGGTAATATCCACAGGTAACTGATTATTGTCTGCGACTTCTGCTGCACGTTCCAGATACTGATTGGTACGGAATTCATCTCCACGTTGTTGAGCTGCTTCGGCTGCCAGCAAGTAGTTGACTACAGGTTGTTCTGCATGATCAGCATTACGGGTCAGTAATTGCTCAACTTGTTTAAAATCACCTTCTGCCAGTTTAATTAACGCTTTTTTTGTTTGAGCGTGAGCGCGGCTGCGTTTGCGTCCGAGGAACCAACCACGGGTACGGGAACTTGTGCGCATAACTCTGCGGTAGCACCAGCCAAGCAAGCAGAGGAGCAATTGTAAAAGAACAAATATAATGAACAGGCCGGTAACACTGGTTTCAATGTTGTAGTTGTCCGTCTGGATCAGAACATATCCCTGATGACCCGCAACGATTGGCCCAAGCACAATACCAACAATCAGCACAACAAACAGTAACAAAACTTTCAGCATAACTTAGCCCTCCTGATGGGTTTCAGAAGATTGGGACAGCAAGTTGTGAACCCGGGTTTGCATCAGTTTTTCCAGTAAAGGTTGACTTGAAAGATGATCGGGTACCGTCATGGAAACAGGTTGTTGACTTAGTGAGTCAATCTCCTCCAGGAATGCTTTGGTATTTGGATCGTTGATATCAAAGTAAGCTCTGACCCAAGTTGAAACCGTTTCCAGTGACTGCTTAAAAACTTCACCTTGATGACGCGGTATTGCTTGAGCGGCAATCAACAGACGGGCACGGATATTCTCTCGTAGATAGATATCCTGATTTGGTGCCAGTAATGGTTCTGCTGTGGTATCGCGGCGACGGATAGTAATAAAATTATCCATAAAGCTGTTCCAGCTTTTATTCAGATTCTGACGCCATTCAGATAATGAACCGGTTAATTCATCATTGTCTTCATCCATAGGTAAACCATCAATAGTGTTGTCAGCCAGACGTAGGTTATCTACTTGGTTAGAGAGTTGATTAACCCGCAGGATGGCACCATCAAAATCAACCTGATTGATGGCAGATAATGCGCTGATGTCCTGTGTAATAGCACGACGGATTTCAATCAGGCTTGGATCATTCATTTCAGCGAGACTGGCATCTGCATTCTTTAGTAGGGCTACGGCGGTGATGACATCTTGATCATTCCATAGTTTCCGGCCAGCCATTTTGACCAAAAAATCAGCTTGCGCCAGTAGCCAGCTTTTTACGTCAGAACTGGATAACGAAGAGATTCTGGCTTGTAACTCTTGCAGGCGATTATCCAGTTGATTATTTTGTGCAGCTTGGGCGGCAAAATGGTTTAAAGCTTGCGATTGTTCTTTGAACAGAATTTCAATACGTTGTTTATCTTGTGACTGTTGTTGCTTCAATGACTCCAATTGTTGGCGTAGTTCACGGTTTTCCGTGCTTAGTAGATGGCTTTGTTGTTGTCCGTAGTAATAAAGACCACCTCCGATTGCCAGAATAATTGCAATAATAATGATACTTCTCAGAGTGCCAGAACGTTCTTGTTTTTGAGGCGCTGTTTCGGGCTGTTGCGCGTTTTCAACCGTATTTATTGTTTTTTCAACCGTCTCGGCGGACTGTTTTTGTTCCGTCATAGTGGGCATCCCATGTCAGTTTATTCTAGTGCCTCAATTAAGGCATCGTTGTCTGCACTTTTTGCAACTTTAACATCTTGCCAGCCCAGGCTCTGGGCGGTGTGTGCAAGACGCTCGCTTACCACAACAAGGCGGCAATTTAATAACCATCTATTTCGATCGCTTTCGGGTATTAAGTTATATAACAGTTGCAGTATTTCGCCACTGGTTACAATTAAAGTCTGTACTCCATATTTTTGCCAGTGGGCACTGAATTCTGCTGCCGGATAGTCTACTGGCTGGCGAAGATAACATTCACAATAACTAACTGAGGCCCCTCTTTCTGTCAGCGTGCGGGCAATAAGTTCACGTCCGCTATTTCCTCTGAGCAGCAAAGCCTGTTTATTTTCAACCTGATGTAATGATGGTAGTTCCAGCAGGATTTCGCTGGTTTCACCCTCTAATGACCAGATAATATTTATATCAGTCAATTGATGAAAAGCCAGTGCGGTTGATCTGCCAATAGCATAATAAATCAGCTTGTCAGGCCATGACAGGTTAATTTTATTTAACTGTGAATTTGCATAATGAACTGCATTTTTTGACAGCAGAAATACCATATCACCGGTATTCAGCTGACTGAGTTTGTCAGCCAGCAGTGGCAACTCTGAGCCTGGGTGAATATTGATTAAAGGTGCGCTGAAAGCAGTTTTCCCCGCTGCTTGTAATTTTCTGACTAATTCCTCTCCGGCAGGAGAGGGGCGCGTTACCAGAATGCTCATGTAGGGGGATTTCCTCGATAAACTTCGGTCAGAATTGCTCTCGCTCCCCGTTCCAGCAACTCTTCTGCCAGCTCAACTCCTGCCTGGCAGGCATCCTTTGGTAAGGCTGTTTTCTCACCACGGATAACAATGCTGCCATCAGGTGCGCCAACCAATGCCCGTAGCCAGATTTTTCCATCCTGCCAGATGGCATAACTGCCTATGGGTACTTGGCAGCCTCCTTCCAGACGGGTATTCATTGCTCGTTCGGCAAGAACACAGATTTCTGTATCATGATGATTTAATGGTGCCAGCAGAGCTTGTGTTTGCTGGTCATCAAGGCGGCACTCAATCCCCACGGCACCTTGACCAACGGCAGGTAATGATTGTTCTACAGACAATGGCGTATTGATACGTTCATGCAGTTTTAACCTTTTTAACCCTGCAACAGCGAGAATGATGGCATCGTAATGACCATTATCCAGTTTATTCAAGCGGGTGCCGACATTACCCCGAAGGTCACGGATAATCAGGTCGGGACGTAACTCGCGGAGTTGACACTGACGGCGTAAACTTGATGTGCCAACAATGCTGCCTACTGGCAATTCATTAAGAGAGTTATATTTGATAGAAACAAAAGCATCACGTGGATCATCACGTTCACAAATAGTGACCAAGCCCAATCCTTCAGGAAAAGAGATGGGTACATCTTTCATTGAATGAACAGCGATATCGGCCTGGTCTCCAAGCAAAGCCAGTTCTAACTCTTTGACAAATAGCCCTTTTCCGCCCACTTTTGCCAGAGGGGTATCCAGAATGATATCGCCTTTGGTTACCATCGGAACCAGTTGAACTTCCAGATCTGGGTGATGTTGTTGTAGTTTTTGTTGAACATAAAGTGCCTGCCACATAGCCAGAGGGCTTTGACGGGTTGCGATACGGATAGTTTTTGTTGACATAGATGTTGGTATTTCTCAGACTTTTCAGCCGTCATATAAATGAAAAACTAGCACTCGTTTTAACACTTCAGCCGTTTTTTTTCCAGTTAAGACCAGAGAAGAAAGTAGACAAATTAGGTTAAAGTATAAAATAAATTTTAATTTTTAAATTATTTTATATCGCTATAAGTAGATCGATTTAAATATGAATTAACTTTTTCAGTAAATTATTTCTGTAACTATAAAATCCTGAATGAAAAGAATGACGCACTAAAATATAGCCAATGGGTAATTTTCATAAGGTTACTGATAAAAAAACATTAGATACATTACTTGAAAAATGGGCAGAGAAAATTTCCTTCATAAAAGAAAGTATAAAAAGTATGGTTTTTCTGATTATTCATATATATAACAATATGTTATTTGGTTTTTCAACGGGTGTCACATCGCAATTCAATTGCTTTACTGACTTTACGGTTTATCTACAAGATGTTAAATTGATCACGTTTCCGGTAATAAATTGGTAAAAATCATTCTAAATAATTCCATTAAGTTATAACAGCCGGAAGCGGGGGATTTATCTGGGCACTGGAACTCAATCGGGCGAGACGTCTTGTACCTTTATATCGAAACACTGAAGCAGAGACTGGATGCGATAAACCAACTCAGGTTAGAACGCGCCTCTACCGCCATGAGTGCGGAATTTAAACAGGTATACAGTTTACTGCCAGTATTATTGCATTATCATCATCCGATGATGCCAGGTTACATTAATGGTAATGTTCCCTATGGCGTATGTTTTTTCGTGCATGATGAATCACAAAAATCTTATCTTGATGATTTAGAAAGTAAATTAGAACACGCCATAGAACAACCTGCCAATGGTCAGCTTCCTATTACCGGTATTTACTCAATGGGGAGTACTTCGTCAATCGGGCAAAGCGGTTGTTCTGATTTGGATATTTGGGTATGTCATCAGTCATGGCTTGATAATGATGAGCGCCTCCTGCTGCAACGTAAGTGTACGCTTATTGAACAATGGGCATCAGCGCTTGGTATCGAAGTCAATT
This sequence comes from Photorhabdus sp. RM323S, assembly GCF_042879375.1. Taxonomy (NCBI): domain Bacteria; kingdom Pseudomonadati; phylum Pseudomonadota; class Gammaproteobacteria; order Enterobacterales; family Morganellaceae; genus Photorhabdus; species Photorhabdus sp. RM323S. The sequence goes on along the minus strand of NZ_JBHFKZ010000018.1, from coordinate 26,313 downwards.
TTTTTCTTATTGATGAAAACCGCTTCCGCCATAATGCCAGTGGTAGTCTTGGCGGTGAGGATTGCGGTTCTACTCAGCATATTCTGTTACTTGATGAATTTTACCGTACTGCTGTGCGTATGGCAGGTAAGCGTTTGCTATGGGAAATGGTGCCTGTAGAAGAAGAGCGCCATTATGACGAATATGTTTTATCGCTTTATGCGCAAGGTGTTTTGACGCCAAATGAGTGGCTTGATCTTGGTGGATTAGGTGAACTATCTGCTGAAGAATACTTTGGCGCCAGCTTATGGCAACTTTATAAAAGTATCGACTCGCCTTATAAAGCCGTATTGAAAAGCTTGTTGCTGGAGGCATATTCCTGGGAATATCCCAATGGTAAGTTACTGGCAATGGAGATGAAACAGCGTCTGCATGCGGGTGAAATAGTTTCATTTGGCCTTGATGCATACAGCATGATGCTTGAGCGTGTTACCCGCTATCTGATAGAAATTAATGATACGACTCGCTTAGATTTAATACGTCGATGCTTCTATTTAAAAGTTTGTGAAAAGCTCTCTCTAAACCAGGATGATGAAGGTTGTACCGGTTGGCGACGTCAGGTTTTGACTCAGTTGGTATATGAGTGGAAGTGGGATACAGAGCGGTTGGGAATTTTGGATAACCGCAACTCATGGAAAATTGCACAGGTTCGTGATGCCCATAATGAACTGCTTGATACCATGATGCAGAGTTACCGTAACCTTATCCGTTTTGCCCGCCGTAATAATCTGAGTGTCAGTGCCAGCCCACAGGATATTGGTGTGCTGACCCGTAAACTCTACGCTGCATTTGAAGCGTTGCCGGGTAAGGTGACGCTGGTTAATCCACAGATCTCACCGGACCTGTCAGAGAAACATTTAACATTTATTTATGTGCCCCAAGGACGCGCAAATCGCAGCGGCTGGTATCTTTACAATCAGGCACCGATAATTAAATCAATTATCGGCCATCAGCCTCTGGAATATAATCGTTACCTCAATAAACTGGTGTCGTGGACTTATTTTAACGGCTTATTGACAGAAAAATCCTGTATTCATATTCATAATGGTGAAGCCCAGTGTGATGAACTGAAGTTGCATGAATTGATTAACGATATTTCCCTTCATTTTCCTATCCGTTTACCCGCACCGACGCCAAAAGCGCTCTATAGTCCGTGTGAAATCCGCCATTTGGCGATTATTGTTAATCTGGAGAAAGATCCGACAGCTGCGTTTTCTAATCAGGTTGTGCATTTTGATTTCCGCAAACTTGATGTATTCAGCTTTGGAGAATCGCAACAGTGCTTGGTGGGAAGCATCGACTTGCTTTACCGCAATTCATGGAATGAAGTGAGAACGTTACATTTTAGTGGCGAGCAATCTGTTCTGGAAGCATTGAAAACCATATTGGGTAAAATGCATCAAGATGCTGCACCGCCGACGGCTGTTGAAGTCTTCTGTTATAGCGAACATTTACGTGGGCTTATCCGCACCCGAATCCAGCAACTGGTATCTGAATGTATTGAGTTGCGTTTATCCAGCAATCGTCATGATCCAGGCCGCTTTAAAGCACTGCGCATTGCGGGCCAGACGTGGGGGCTATTCTTTGAACGTCTTAACGTCTCTGTGCAGAAATTGGAGAATGCCGTGGAATTTTATGGGGCAATTTCTAATAACAAACTACAGGGGTTGCCAGTGAAAATTAATACCAAAGAGACACATTTGCCTGCTGTGGTTGATGGTTTTGCCAGCGAGGGTATCATCCAATTTTTCTTCGAAAATACTCAAGATAATAAAAGCTTTAATATTTATATCCTGGATGAAACCAACCGGGTGGAAATTTACTCTCATTGTGAGGGAAGTAAGGAAGAATTGGTACGTGACGTCAGTCGGTTTTATTCTTCATCGCATGATCGGTTTACTTATGGATCAAGTTTTATCAACTTTAACCTGCCACAGTTTTATCAGATTGTTCAAATGAAAGACCAGATTCAGGTGATTCCATTCAGTGGATCCTCTTTTTCACATTTGTGTGTAACTGATGATGGGGAAATCGGCGGAGAAGAGCAGCAAGAACTTTATCGTTCTGTGTCGCATTACTGATTTACCCCGCTACGCGGGGTAGGTTCAATCATAAAAAATTGAATGGCTCACCACTCTGTTGTGTGATGGATTGCGCCAACATGGTCAGGAAATTGCCACCGCTACGGTCACAAATCCACTGGCTATCTTTATAGCTAAAATGATAACCACCGTTTTTGGTTGCCAGCCAGATTTGATGGAAAGGTTCCTGACGATTGATAATAATTTTGCTGTCATTATCAAAGCTCAAGGTCATGACACCGCCATTGGTTTCACAGTCGATATCAGCATTGCCATCATAATTATCCAGTTGCTCTTCGATATAAAGCATCAGTTGGTCAGCTAACTGATGAAATTCACTGTCGTTCATCTTCAATTCCTATTTGCTTTTCGGGGCCTAACTGCGATTATAGAGAATATTGACGTATGAATTACAGGCATTAATGCAATGAAGAAAAAATTACGCGGGTTTCTGGCTATCATAACTATATTTGTACTTTCCGGCTGTGGCCTAAAAGGCCCGCTCTATTTTCCTCCAGAACAACCCTCGGTAGAGAAGACGACAACCGCAGTTCAAACTCCCGTGAAGACTGTGCAGCAAGGGCATAAAGTGGATAGCGCCACTCAGAAATAAGCGAGATAAGCTGGTAGTTAGTACTGCGGCTTACGGTGGAGCATTATATGCAGTTCTCCAAAATGCATGGTCTTGGTAATGACTTTATGGTCGTTGATGCTGTGACCCAAAATGTTTATTTTTCACCAGAACTGATCTGCCGTTTGGCCGACAGGCATACTGGTGTGGGCTTTGATCAGTTATTAGTTGTTGAAGCACCTTATGATCCGGATCTAGATTTTCACTATCGCATTTTTAATGCTAACGGCAGTGAAGTGGCGCAGTGTGGCAATGGGGCGCGTTGTTTTGCCCGTTTTGTCCGCCTTAAAGGGTTGATTAATAAGCGTGATATTAAAGTCAGTACGCAATCGGGACGTATGGTATTGAGTATCACCAATGATGATCAGGTTTGCGTTAATATGGGGGAACCTGAATTTGAGCCACATCATGTGCCATTTCGCGCGTTAAAGGCAGAAAAAACCTATATTTTAAGAGTGGTAGAAAGAACGGTTCTCTGTGGTGTGGTTTCTATGGGGAATCCTCATTGTGTGATTCAGGTAGCCGATGTAGAAACTGCCGAAGTGGGAATTCTGGGGCCCGCGCTGGAAAGCCATGAAAGATTTCCTGAACGGGCTAATATTGGTTTCATGCAAATTTTAAACCGTGGTCATATTCGCTTACGGGTTTATGAACGAGGTGTTGGGGAAACTCAGGCTTGTGGTAGTGGGGCTTGTGCTGCGGTAGTAGTTGGCATTCAGCAGCAACTGCTCGACAGTCATGTTCAGGTAGACTTGCCGGGAGGTTCATTGTTTATCTGTTGGGAAGGGCCGGGAAATCCTCTCTATATGACTGGGCCGGCGACGCATGTTTATGATGGCACAATTCATCTGTAATCGATTTTGTTTTGAACTGCGGGGCATCGGAAGATGGGGAAAAAAGAAAAGCAGTTAAGCATCAGTGGTACATTCGGTGATCAAACTGTTGTGGATTATTTGTTGGAAAACCCCAATTTCTTTATCCGCAATGCATGTGTCGTTGAACAGATACGGGTTCCTCACCCGGTAAGAGAGACGGTTTCTTTGGTTGAATGGTATATGAGCCGCCAGAGAACACGTATTGCTTATCTGGAAGAAAATATCACCCTGCTCATGGAGCAGGCTAGAGTGAATGAGCAACTGTTTGAACAGTTGCTTAAATTACTTGTTGATTTAGCGGCGGCGGAGAGTTTGCAAGATATGCTTAGTCGGTTGAATTTATGGGCTAAGAATCTGGGGTTAAATAGCGCCAACATCCGTCTTTTCAGTGATAAATGGCATATTGGTGCGCCGCTTAATGCACCTGATTTAGCACTTTCCCGCAATGCTTTTGAGCCAATCCGCATTCATCGTTTTGGTAATAGTAACCACTATCTCGGTATGTTGAACGGGCCGGAAATTTTATTGTTGTTGCCACGGGTTCGTCATGTCGGTTCGGTTGCTGTATCGCTGCTGGGAACGAGGGGAGAACTGGGTACGGTGATATTTAACAGTCGTAATTATCAGCATTATCAAGATGGCATGGGAACAGACATGCTTGATCATCTGGCGAAATTACTGCCGGATATACTGTCTCGTTGGATTAAACGAATATGATGCAAGAAATTGACCTGTTACTGGAGCCGGTTGAGGCATTTTTGCGGTATCTCAGGGTAGAGCGCCGGCTAAGTCTGGTGACTATCACTAATTACCGGCGTCATCTTGCCATATTGGCTGAGATGGTTTTAGTCATCGGTGTCAGGCAATGGAAAGATCTTGATCCTGCGAAAATCAGAATGTTGGTAACACGTAGTCGTCGTGCTGGCTTACAGTCGGCTAACCTGGCTTTACGCTTATCTTCTCTGCGCAGTTTTTTGGATTGGCTGGTTACTCAGGGCGGGATTGCCGTTAATCCGGCAAAGACCATCAGTACGCCGGGGACCAAGCGACATTTACCGAAAAATATTGATGTGGATGAAGTGAATCAACTGCTGAACATCAATTTCAATGATCCATTATCAGTGCGTGACCGGACTATGCTGGAAGTCATGTACGGTGCCGGGTTGCGTTTGTCAGAGCTGGTGGGTCTTGATTGCCAGCATCTGGATCTTGAAAGTGGGGAAGTCTGGGTTTCAGGTAAAGGCAGTAAAGAGAGGAAGGTCCCTTTGGGGAAAACTGCTGTTGAATGGCTTAATCGCTGGCTGGAGATGAGGGAACTGTTCGAACCGGAGGATAATGCGGTTTTTATCTCAAACAGCGGGCGGCGGATATCAACCCGTAATGTACAGAAACGATTTGCGCAATGGGGCATACGTCAGGGGGTAAACAGCCATATCCATCCTCATAAATTGCGTCACTCTTTTGCCACACATATTCTGGAATCCAGTGGTGATTTGCGCGCAGTTCAGGAACTGCTTGGTCACGCCAGCTTATCCAGCACACAAGTCTATACCCATCTGGATTTCCAGCATTTGACAAAAGTGTATGATGTGGCCCATCCCAGAGCCAAACGGGGGAAATCGTAATGCGTTTTTACCGGCCTCTTGCGCCAGTCTCAGCAATGACATTTGATCTGGATGATACCCTTTATGACAATCGTCCAGTGCTAGATAAGACGGAGCAAGAGGTACTGAATTTTATACGGCAATATGATCCTAAGTTCAGTCACATTGATCATCAGGATCTGTATGCTTTCCGTGAAGTGATATTTGAGCAAGATCCTGCAATCTGCCATGACATGACCTTGTGGCGTTGGCAGTCTGCAAAGCTGATGTTTTGCCATTACGGTTTTAGCCGTGAAGATGCCTGCCGGGGCGCGGATGATATCATGGCCCATTTCACACACTGGCGCAGCCGGATTGATGTGCCGGAATCAACACATAAAACCCTTGCTGCCCTTGCTGAACAGATGCCATTGGTCGCTATTACTAACGGTAATGCAGAACCTGCGGCCTGTGGTCTTGCTCCTTATTTTAAATTTGTGCTGAAAGCAGGCCCTGATGGGCGCGCAAAACCTCACAGTGATATGTACCGTCTGGCAGCAGAACGCCTGGGTTTACCACTTGGGAAAATTCTGCATATTGGTGATGACCTGAATACTGATGTGGAAGGGGCACTTCGTAGTGGTATGCAGGCTTGCTGGATTAATACAGAAAATAAAAAACTATTGCAGACGATTGGGAGCCGCCTGTTGCCGCACATTGAGATTTACGATTTGGCTTCTTTGACAGCATTGATATAATCATGAAATTATTCTGTATAAAAACACAGCAGGCTGTGGTCGCTGTTTAATCAACTGATGGTAACTATGGATATCTCCTATCTGCTCGAAAGTTTGAATGACAAACAACGTGAAGCCGTAGCTGCTCCGCGGACAAACATGTTGGTATTGGCCGGAGCAGGGAGTGGTAAAACCCGGGTTCTGGTGCACCGAATTGCGTGGTTATTATCTGTGGAAAATGCTTCGCCATTTTCCATCATGGCAGTGACCTTTACCAATAAGGCGGCGGCGGAAATGCGCCACCGGATTGAAAATTTGATCGGTACCAGCCAGGGAGGAATGTGGATTGGTACGTTCCACGGCCTGGCTCATCGTTTGTTACGGGCACATCACTTGGATGCCAACTTGCCGCAGGATTTTCAGATTCTTGACAGCGAAGATCAGCATCGTCTGCTCAAACGCATTATCAAAGCAATGAATCTGGATGATAAACAATGGCCGGCTCGTCAGGGGATGTGGTACATCAACGGTAAAAAAGATGAGGGGTTACGGCCACCGCATATTGAAAGTTATGGTAACCCTGTTGAAGGGACATGGCAGAAAATTTATCAGGCTTACCAAGAAGCGTGTGATCGCGCGGGATTGGTAGACTTTGCAGAGCTTCTGCTGCGGGCTCATGAATTGTGGCTGAATAAACCGCAGATCCTGCAACACTACCGTGGCCGCTTTACAAATATTCTGGTGGATGAGTTTCAGGACACCAACAGCATTCAATATGCCTGGATCCATCTGTTGGCGGGGGAAACGGGCAAAGTGATGATTGTCGGGGATGATGATCAATCTATTTATGGCTGGCGTGGGGCGCAGGTTGAGAATATTCAGCGCTTCCTGAAAGATTTCTCCGGCGCTGAAACTATTCGTTTGGAGCAAAATTACCGTTCCACCAGTAATATTCTGAAAGTTGCCAATACACTGATTGCCAATAACAGTGATCGCTTGGGCAAAAATCTGTGGACTGATGGTGTAGAAGGTGAACCGATTTCCCTGTATTGTGCATTTAACGAGCTGGATGAAGCCCGTTATGTGGTCAACCGGATTAAAAGCTGGCTTGAAAATGGCGGTGCACTGAAAAACTGCGCCATACTTTACCGCAGTAATGCCCAGTCTCGTGTACTGGAAGAAGCATTGTTACAGGCATCAATGCCATATCGTATTTATGGTGGTCAGCGGTTCTTTGAACGCCAGGAAATCAAAGATGCGTTAGCTTACCTGCGCTTGATTGCTAACCGCAATGATGATGCGGCATTTGAACGTGTGGTAAATACACCTACCCGTGGCATCGGTGACAGAACGTTGGATATAGTGCGTCAGGCTGCTCGTGAACGGCAGGAAACATTGTGGGAGTGCTGTCAAATATTGCTTCAGGAGAAAGTACTGGCTGGGCGAGCAGCATCTTCCTTACAGCGCTTTATTGAACTGATAGAGGCATTATCGACGGAAACCAGTGATATGCCGTTACATGTGCAGACCGACAGAGTTATTCGCGATTCCGGCCTGCGTGCAATGTACCAGCAGGAAAAAGGTGAAAAAGCCCAGGCACGTATTGAAAACCTTGAGGAACTGGTCACGGCGACTCGCCAGTTCAGTTATCAGGATGAGGACCAAGATCTGATGCCATTACAGGCATTTCTTTCCCATGCTGCGCTGGAATCGGGAGAAGGTCAGGCTGATGCTTACCAGGATTCGGTGCAACTGATGACATTGCATTCCGCCAAAGGGCTGGAATTCCCACAGGTATTTATTGTTGGAATGGAAGAAGGCATGTTCCCAAGCCAGATGTCGATTGAAGAGGGTGGGCGTTTGGAAGAAGAACGCCGTCTGGCTTATGTGGGCCTGACACGAGCAATGGAAAAGCTGACAATCACTTATGCAGAAAGCCGTCGCTTATATGGCAAAGAAGTTTATCATCGTCCATCTCGCTTTATTGGTGAGCTGCCGTCAGAATGTATTGAAGAAGTACGGTTACGTGCGACGGTATCTCGCCCGGTTAACCATAGTCGATTAGGTACACCAATCAGTGCTAATGATAGCGGTTATGCCCTTGGACAACGTGTTCGTCACCCTAAATTTGGTGAAGGAACCATTGTCAATATGGAGGGGAGTGGTGAACATAGTCGGCTGCAAATCGCGTTTCATGGGGAAGGCATTAAGTGGCTAGTCGCTGCTTATGCCAGGCTTGAAATGGCCTGAAAATAATAGCCAGGTTGAATGTTGACAGGCTTTTTCCTCTAAGCGTAACATTCGCGCCTTACGATCACGTAGGGAGTAAAGGAGACTTATGATACATGCTGATTGCATTTAAGTTAGAGAATAATCGCCTGCTCCGTCTTGAGTTTGGAGAGGGAGAAAAGTTATCTGATTCCTTGTGGGTAGATTTGGTTGAACCGGAAGAGCAAGATCGGCTTCAAGTTCAAAATGAACTAGGCCAAATTCTGGCGACCCGACCGGAACTGGATGACATTGAGGCGTCGGCGCGTTTTTTTGAAGATGAAGACGGGATACACGTTCACTCGTTCTTCTACTTTGAAGATGCGGAAGACCATGCTGGCAACGCAACCGTTGCATTTACTATTCGTGATGGTCGTCTCTATACATTGCGAGAGCGTGAACTCCCTGCATTCCGATTGTACCGTATGCGTGCCCGTAACCAGACATTGGTTGATGGTAATGCCTATGAAGTACTGATGGATCTGTTTGAAACCAAAATCGAACAGTTGGCTGATGTTATCGAAAATATTTACAGTGTTCTGGAATCCCTGAGTCGGGTCATTATGGAAGGGAAACAGGGGGATGAATTTGATATAGCCCTATCCAGCCTTGCTGAACAGGAAGATATCGGCTGGAAGGTGCGTTTGTGTCTTATGGATACTCAGCGAGCGCTCAACTTTCTGGTGCGGCGTGCCCGTCTGCCGGGCGATCAGCTCGAGCAGGCCCGTGAAATTCTGCGGGATATCGAATCCCTGTTGCCACACAATGAATCCCTGTTCCAGAAAGTTAACTTCCTGATGCAGGCAGCAATGGGCTTTATCAATATCGAACAGAGCAGGATTATCAAAATCTTCTCGGTGGTCTCTGTGATATTCCTGCCGCCAACGCTGGTGGCTTCCAGTTATGGTATGAACTTTGACTTTATGCCGGAGCTGCATTGGCCATTTGGTTATCCGGGCGCGATCGGGCTAATGATCGCGGCGGGTCTTGCGCCGTATCTTTACTTTAAGCGGAAGAATTGGTTGTAATGTATTACAGATTACTGACAAAATGCTGGTTTTTTATCCGGCATTTTGTTTTAATCAAGTTCTGTTTACCAAACGGAGCTTGCCGCCATTGATTTCGAATTTATCCGCGAATTAGTTGTTCCTTTGTATTGCCATAATAATGGCCGACCTGCCATCGATCCGGTATAGATAATCAGAAATTAGTAACAAAAATGAATGTTCATGATATGTTCGAATGACAAGAAATACATTCCTTGCTCGTCGTAAATCCTGTTGTTATTTTAATCATTTTATCATATGTACTTAATCATAAGAATCGCTGTGCCCAATTGCGTGTTTTCTTCCCCTAGGCGTTCAAAGCCAAGAGCAATATAAAACCCTGCGGCTTGAGGATTAGCCAGCACCCGCAATGATATTCCTCCTTCTGTATGCACGTTATTCAGTGCTATTTTTACTAACTGTCTGCCAACACCTTGATGCCAGACAGTGGGTTCAACAAATAATCCATCAAGTTCTGCATCTCCATCAGATCGTGGCAATACAACACTGAACCCCAAAATGACGCCGGCTTGTTCTACAACATAAACATATTCCGCGGCAATATGTTCTATAGGGAGTTCTATCATGTGGGGGTTGGCTAATAATAATTCTCGATCTTCTTCCCACATGAGAGATGCACGTAACTGGAGTGCTTCAAGGGCGGCTTGTTCTGTGATTCTTGCCAGTCTGATGGTGATTTCCATGTAGTAAACTTAGCTCTATTATTTTTTCAACCTGCGTTGTGTATAAAGCGCATCCAGTGTAAACAGCACTAATGCAGCCCAGATAAAGCCGAAAGTAATCAAACGGTCGATGCCTATTTGTTCACCATAAACCAAGGTTGCTAGCAGGAACATCAACGTTGGGCCGACATACTGGAAGAAACCCAGCGTAGATAGACGCAGATGGGCAGCTGCTTCAGTGTATAGCAGTAATGGAACCGTGGTGATAATGCCTGCGGAAATCAGCAGTAAATTCAGTGCCATTGAGTTGGCACTTAAATCGCTGGTTGGGGTGTTGGCAAAACCAAACAAGTAAATAGCTGCAACAGGCAGTAACCATAATGTTTCAATCGTCATACCCGTTTGAGCATCAACATTCATCTTCTTACGAAGCAGGGCATACAGAGCGAAAGTGACAGCCAGACTTAATCCAATAACAGGTACAGAGCCAAATTGCCATAGCTGGATTAACACGCCAGTGAAGGCCAGCGCAACAGCAGCCCATTGCATCCGGCGGAAACGTTCACTCAGAAACAGCATACCAAACAAAACGTTAACCAGTGGGCTAATGAAGTAACCCAGGCTGGCTTCCAGCATATGACCGTGGTTCACTGCCCAGATATAAATCAGCCAGTTACAGGCAACAATGGTCGCTGTCACGGCCAATAACAGTACTTTTCTAGGTTGACGAAAAACATGGGATACCTGTGACCAGTGACGGGTTACTGTTAGCAGCAGTAACATAAAGAAAAATGACCAAATAATACGATGTGTCAGGATTTCGTCGGCAGGTACTTGCTGAATATACTTAAAATAAACGGGGGCAATTCCCCAGATAAAACAGGCGCCGAAGGCGTACAGAACGCCTTTGGTGGTTTGTTGCTTATTCATGTTATCCTAATGTTAATAAAGTGGAAAAGGTGTAATAGGTTTCTAGCTCGTTAACTTAAAAATAATATGTCACCGGGCTGAATATTACGCAAGGGATTAATATAGGACTGCTCCCCGTCTTTTGTGACGGCTTCACACTGGACGGGGGGCGGTTTTTGCTAACCGACCAGATAAGTCGCCGTTACACTGGCAATATGTGCCCTCTGCTCATTATGCAGTTCAGCTCTGGCGACAGAAACTTTATTCCCATTGCGGATAATACTGCTGGTGGCGGTAAACACTTCACCACGACCGGGGCGTAGATAATCCACCCGCAAATCAATCGTTCCCATTGTTGATAACCGCTTTTCTAATTCTTCTCGTGAAATAGGTGTTATACGGGCTAAGGCATTACCGACACAGACCAATCCGGTACAGACATCCAGCACTGATGCAATCACGCCGCCATGTAAAATCTTCTGTGCGGTATTCCCTACCAGCTTATTTTGATTACGGAACTGTATTTCTGCGTAATCCTGTTCAAACCGGAGCAGTTCAAGTCCTAATATCTGGTTAAAAGGCATATGGTAAATAAAAAAATTACCGATTAGCTGGCGGGCTTCTTCCAGGGTCATTTGCGTTGTAGACATTTAATTTATTCCCAAATAAAGGTGCGTGTTATTAATATTACCTTACATAGTTAATGAATTGTTAATGTTATGCTTTTATTGCCCATCTTGCCAGTTTGCGAGGCGTCTCGAGAAACAATCTGCGCAAAATTAAAGTTCGTGTGTAAAATAACCTGTGTTGCCTTTTTGGTGCTTTATAAATGACAACGGTGTTTATTATGTCGCGGGCTTGTTGTTGAAGTAATTACTGCGAGAGTAAGATAACATAATGCGCAGATGCTTAAGCGTCTGTGATTTTTTAATGGTTGAGGAAAAGCGTGTCTACCGCAGAAGTCATCAATACGATATCACTGGCAGAGCAAGTATTGCGGAAAACCTTTGGTTATCTGCAATTCCGGCCTGGTCAGCAACAAGTCATCAATACCATTCTTGAGGGGCGTGATTGTCTGGTCATTATGCCGACGGGCGGTGGCAAATCATTGTGTTACCAAATCCCGGCGCTGGTGCAGGAAGGATTAACCCTGGTCGTTTCTCCATTGATCTCTTTAATGAAAGATCAGGTGGATCAACTGCGGGCGAATGGTGTCGCGGCTGATTGCCTGAATTCAACTCAGGCGCGTGAACAACAGATTGACGTGATCCGGCGTTGCCGTCAGGGCGTGATCAAATTGCTGTATATCGCTCCTGAACGCTTGATGATGGATAGCTTCCTTGAACAGCTTTTGGAATGGCAACCGGCTATGTTGGCTGTGGATGAAGCCCATTGTATTTCGCAATGGGGCCATGATTTCCGGCCTGAATACCGGGCGTTGGGACAGCTCAGGCAACGCTTTCCAACATTACCTGTCATTGCGTTGACGGCGACTGCGGATGAAACTACCCGCAATGATATTGCCCGGCTGCTGAATCTTAATGATCCGCTTATTCATATCAGCAGTTTTGATCGTCCGAATATTCGTTATACCTTGATAGAGAAATACAAGCCATTAGATCAATTATGGCTATTTATCCGTGGTCAAAAAGGCAAAAGCGGCATCGTTTACTGCAACAGCCGCAATAAAGTTGAAGAGATATCAGAACGTTTACAAAAACGTGGCTTGAGTGTTGCGCCATACCATGCTGGGTTGGATAATAGCCAACGCGCGCGGGTACAGGATGCATTTCAACGTGATGATTTGCAGGTTGTGGTAGCGACAGTGGCATTTGGCATGGGTATTAATAAACCCAATGTTCGGTTCGTGGTTCATTTTAATATTCCACGTAATATCGAATCCTATTATCAGGAAACAGGGCGTGCCGGGCGTGATGGTTTACCTGCGGAAGCGGTGTTGTTCTATGATCCGGCTGATATGGTATGGCTTCGCCGTTGTCTGGAAGAGAAAACGGCTGACACACAGCAGGATATTGAACGACATAAGCTTAATGCGATGGGAGCCTTTGCCGAAGCGCAAACTTGCCGCCGTCTGGTGTTATTAAACTATTTTGGTGAAAGCCAACAAACTGCTTGCGGCAATTGTGACATCTGTCTTGATCCACCGAAAAATTATGATGGCTTGGTGGATGCACAAAAAGCGCTCTCTTGTGTTTACCGGGTTGGTCAGCGTTTTGGTATCGGTTATATTGTTGAAGTGCTCAGAGGCGCGAATAATCAGCGTATCCGCGATATAAGGCATGATCGTTTGCCGGTTTACGGCATCGGTAAAGATCAAAGCCAGGAGCACTGGGTCAGCGTATTGAGGCAGCTTATTCACCTAGGTTTTATCAGTCAAAACATTGCCAATTATTCAGCATTACAATTAACAGAAGCTGCACGGCCAGTATTGCGTGGTGAAGTTCCGCTGAAACTGGCTGTTCCACGGATACAGAGCCTGAAAGGGCGTAGTCAGCAAAGTAAATCATATAGTGGCAATTATGATCGCAAATTATTTGCCAAGTTGCGTAAATTACGGAAATCTATTGCTGACGAAGATAATATCCCGCCTTTTGTTGTATTTAACGATGTCACACTGATTGAAATGTCAGAACAATGCCCGGTTACTGCTGATGAAATGTTATTAATCAACGGGGTAGGACAACGGAAACTAGAACGTTTTGGTAGCGTTTTTATGGCTTTGATCTGTAAACATCTGGAGGAGTGTGAATAGCTTGGAGATGATTTATGAAGCCCGAAATGTTGAAAGAGAGCTGGCTTAATCGTGAGATACAGTTTTCTGCTTTTGCTAACGGGCCTCTGTTAGATTTCTGGCAAGGCAGGGAAGAACATGAGTTTATCGGTGTCGAAAATGTGCTGATACGCTATGTCCGTTTTTGTGCAACAACTAAGAATCATAGAGCAGTTGTTATCTTGCCTGGCCGTAGTGAAAGTTATGTCAAATACCCGGAGGTGGCATTTGACTTTTATCACCTTGGCTACGACGTTTTTATCATTGACCATCGTGGACAGGGGCGATCCGGCAGGATGCTTGAAGATCCACAAAGAGGGCATGTAGAAAAATTTGATGACTATATTGATGACGTTGAAACGTTTATAGAAAGAGAAATTCTCCCTCGTTATTATTCTCACTGTTATGCGTTGGCTCATTCAATGGGCGCGGCAATATTAGGGGGATTCTTATTACGTCACAGTCAGATTTTTGATGCAGCGGCCCTTTGTGCTCCTATGTTTGGTATTAACTTACCAATGCCACACTGGTTGGCTGCTTTGCTGGTGAATCGGGCAGAAAAGCGACTGGATAGACGAAATAACTACGCAATACTGACTGGAAAATGGCGTCCGTTGCCTTATTTGATCAATCTTCTGACACACAGTTATGAACGTTATAGCCGCTATCTTCGTTATTACGTAGATTACCCGGAATTACGCATAGGCGGTCCGACATATCATTGGATGCGGGAAAGCATGCGGATTGGCGATATATTGATAGAAAAAGCAGGAAAAATTGAGACGCCACTGATGGTCTTAAAAGCCAGTGAAGATAAAGTAGTTAATAATCAGCAATTACGGGCTTTTTGTGAATCACATCGGAAAGAGAGGACTTTCATTGAAGAGCAGTCACCTTTGATTATTCAGGGGGCACATCATGAAATCCTATTTGAAAAAGATAAATTACGTAGCCAGGCACTCAACGCTATTTGTGACTTTTTTGACCAAAATTGATTCAATTATAGGAACTACAACTATGTATCACATTGTTGCTTCAGATTTAGACGGTACTTTGCTGTCTCCTGATCACAAATTAACGTCTTACACCAAGGAAACTCTTAATTTACTCACAAACAAAGGCATTCATTTTATTTTTGCTACTGGCCGTCATCATGTGGATGTTTCCCAAATCCGTGACGGGCTTGGTATTGATGCCTATATGATCACCTCCAATGGAGCCAGGGTACATAATACGGCGGGTGAACTGGTTTTCAGCCACAATGTTGATCCTGATATTGTGCATGACTTGTGTCTGATGGAGTTTGATAACCCGGATATTCTGACCAATTATTACCGTCATGATGATTGGTATATGAATCGAGAAAGCCCTGAGCAGGAAGAATTTTTCCAAGAGTCAGTATTTCATTATCAGCTTTTTAAGCGCGATGATTTTAAGACGGATGGTGTATGTAAGGTTTACTTTACCTGTGAAGATCATGATCTATTGCTCACATTGGAGGAGTCAATCAACGCCCGTTGGGGCGACAGAGTGAATGTCAGTTTCTCGTTACGTAATTGTCTGGAAGTTATGGCTGGTGGCGTTTCCAAAGGCCATGCCCTTGAACAAGTAGCTAAATCTATGGGTTATAAACTCAGTGATTGCATTGCTTTTGGGGATGGAATGAACGATCTGGAAATGCTGACGATGGCTGGTAAGGGCTGTATTATGCAGGATGCTCACCAACGCCTGAAAGATATCTTACCGGATATGGATGTGATAGGTTCAAATGCAGATGATGCTGTTTCCTGCTATTTATGCAAAATGTATCAGGTTTGATTGCTTAGTTATCATTGAGCGCTATTGGTGCTCAATGATAACTGACGAAGTGTGGGTTATTTATCCGGCACTTTGTGTTAACCAAGTTCCGTTCACCAAACGGAGCTTGCTGCTATGTTAAGGATACCCCGCTAAAAACTTTTCTTTTTGAAAAGGGATCGTTTGAAAATCTTGTTACTCACAATCATCTGGTTCGTAAAATCGATACTGCTATTGATTTTGGATTTATTCGTGAGGCTATTACCTTGAGACAAAATCAGTGTGGTTTTAGAATTTGAAAAAAAGGCAAGCCTATTACGAAGAAACAGATAAAAACTTTAATTATTAAAGGTACAACAGAAATGATTAAGGATTTTTAACAGTGGGTAGAAAATTCGGTGATATACTGACATTGAAAGAGAAAAAATTAGGAACAACGGATTTTAAATATATTAACAAGGTAACAAAATGACAGAATTAACCAAAGAACAAGAATATGAAATAGTATCAAAATATTTAACAGGATTAACCACATTAAGAAAATTTGCTCAAACAAAAGATTTTGATTGGCTGGAAGACGTTTACAAAAAACTAGAGATAATCGTTGACGAAAGCCGGGAATCCTCTAGATTAGCCAGATTAGAAATAGAAGGAAAAGAACAAAAACGTTTAGAAGTATTAAAAATTATTGAAGAAATGGGCTTTGATATTAATACCATTAACATACCTATTACCCTCCCTGGTTTTAAACCTAAAAAATCAAATATAGGAAAAGGAAAAACGAGAAAACCGAAATATCAGTTTAATGAAAATGGAGAGATTAAATACTGGTCAGGAAATGGAAAAAGACCATTAGGTTTACAAAAACTGCTCAATGAAGGCCATTTATTAGATGAATTTTTAATTAAAAAATAAGAAAATTCTCGGAATGAGAATTGCTGTACTCATTGCTTATCCTTTAACATTGCTTGATTTCTCTTTTTGCTTGCATTTTCATTTTTGGGAGATTGCAAGCCTCTTTTTATCGGTGATTAATTCAGTTATCTATCAGCGATTGTATACTCGGTTTATTTTATATTTAACTAATCTGCTATGATCATTTAAAAGAGTGAATGCAGATGTATTAAGGATTTTGTATAAATAGTAGGTTTAACTAAATAAATGCGACTTTTCAGAAAGAGAATTAATTTCATTTAATAGAAAAATCATCAACATTAATAGCGAGTTGAAAAGAAATCAGTACGTAGAAAAATATTATCCGAATAAATGGGTATTTAAGCGTTTTCTCGTTATTATTTTATGAAGAAAACCTTAAAGATAATGCAATAAAAAGAGGGGTAAAACAGTTAATTTGGCAGGATTTAAACCCTGAAAAAGGCGGTGATTATCGGAAAAAACAAAAAGGGGTAACTTATTAAAGTTGATTAAAACTGCGGGTAAAACAGTGTCAGTAAAGATAAAAAAGTGAGTATGATTAACGCGGGTTAAACATAAAAAACGATAACCCATGATGATTAAACTTTATAAAAAGCAGACATTAAAAGTAGTAAAAACAGCGGTGAAAACTTTATGCTGATTAAAACCATTAAGTTAAAACAATGGCTTTTAATAATGTTTAAAACTGGCCCATTATTGTATTTACCTAACCCGCCATAACCATTTAAAAGCACGAATGCAGAGAGAGTAAAGTTTTTATATAAAAAGTGGAGGAGGATTTAACGCAATAAGTGAGGCTTTTCAGAAAAAGAGTTAATTGCATTTAATCGAAAACCATCAACCATTAATAGCGAGTTGAAAAGAGATCAGCACGTAGAAAAATATTATCCGAATAAATGGGTATTTAAGCGTTTTCTCGTTATTATTTTATGAAGAAAACCTTAAAGATAACGCAATAAAAAGAGGGATAAAACAGTTAATTTGGCAGGATTTAAGCCCTGAAAAAGGCGGTGATTATCGGAAAAAACAAAAAGGGGGATTTATTAAAGCTGATTAAAATTGCGGGTAAAACAGTGTCAGTAAAGATAAAAAAGTGAGTATGATTGACGCTGGTTAAACATAAAACACGATAGCCTATGATGATTAAACTTCATAAAAAGCAGACATTAAAAGTGGTAAAAACAAAGGTGAAAACTTTATACTGATTAAAACCATTAAGTTAAAACAATGGTTTTTAATAATGTTTAAAACTGGCGCGTTATTGTATTTACCTAACCTGCCATAACCATTTAAAAGCACGAATGCAGAGAGAGTAAAGTTTTTATATAAAAAATGGAGGCGGATTTAACGCAATAAGTGAGGCTTTTTAGAAAAAGAGTTAATTGCATTTAATCGAAAACCATTAATAGCGAGTTGAAAAGAGATCAGCACGTAGAAAAATATTATTAGAATAAATGGGTATTTAAGCGTTTTCTCGTTATTATTTTATGAAGAAAACCTTAAAGATAACGTAATAAAAAGAGGGATAAAACAGTTAATTTGGCAGGATTTAAGCCCTGAAAAAGGCGGTGATTATCCGAAAAAACAAAAAGGGGTAACTTATTAAAGCTGATTAAAACTGCGGGTAAAACAGTGTCAGTAAAGATAAAAAGTGAGTATGATTAACGCGGGTTAAACATAAAACACGATAACCCATGATGAAAACTTCATAAAAGGCAGACATTAAAAGTGGTAAAAACAAAGGTGAAAATTTTATATTGATTAAAACCATAAGTTAAAATAATGACTTTTAATGACAGTTTAAATTACAGCCTCAAGCAAGTTGCCGGACATAGTTTACCTGCCCGGGATGAGCGCGGACAGTTGCCGGAAATGTCCTATTCCCAGTAAAATATTATCGACTCTGCGAATAAACTGGCTCTGAAACATCGAGCTTTCCTGAATGGTCAGCATATCAATTCTGGCGTCAGCTAAATCTAGTTCATAGATATCTTTCCAATGATGGTCTTGATGTCAGCAAACTTCATTCAGAAAGATCTTCATCAGGGGGGCCAAGGCGATCCAGTTCTGCCAGAATAAGGGGAATTTGTGTCTCTAAATCAGCGGGCCTTTTATCTTTACTCCACCAAATAAGCGGTCCACGGCGTTTATAATCCACTTTACTGACCGCTTCTTTGCCGTTTAATAAGAATTTCACCATAAAGGCGGCGGCCAGCGCTTTATCATTGCCACTGCTTAATGCGGCGAAGGTGTAGCTGGTGACATTGGGGATAAAACCACGTCCGATAAGTTGATTGTTTTCGTCCAGGCCGTAGACTTTGAGAAAAAAAATATTAGTTTTTTCCCCCATACCTAATTGTGGATAACGGGCAGCATAGGCTTTGCCTTTATACCAGGTGTAAAAAATCTGTCGTTCACGATCGATAATTAATGGGGCCTGACGGTGTGAAAAAAATACAGCCCAGACAAAAGGCGGAATAATCAGTAGATAGAGCAGCAGGAAGCCTATATCAATTCTGAGAAGTCGGGAACTACTTGGATAAAAGGTATAGCGATAGTACAGGTATTTTCTCAGAGAGATTTTTTTATCATTACCAATATAACGGGCATTTTCCATGGCATTGGATAGATCATTACGTAGATAAAATTCATTGCCGTATTCCTCCTTTACTAAATTGACCCACCGATGGATAGCTTTTTCATCAATTTTTCGTTCTTCAATAAATCCGTTAATATTTAGAATAAGACTACTAATAATCCCCAATGTAACCGGGATTAAGGTAATACTTCGGGCGCGGCGTTGGGTATTACGAACATGACATTCTTTATTATCAAGGTAGTCCAGTATTTCTACATGTTTAATGGTTTCTGCATCCTTAATATCCGGAGGTGCGGCCAGAAGTTCTTTTTCCCAGCGGGCCAGCCGTTTGGCTGGCAGTGGATGAATAGTGGGAAACCATTTTTTGAGCAAACTTTTTAATGCTGCTTTCATTCGGAGAGATCTTCATCAGGGGGACCTAGGCGATCCAGTTCTGCCAGAATAAGGGGAATTTGTGTCTCTAAATCAGCGGGCCTTTTATCTTTACTCCACCAAATAAGCGGTCCACGGCGTTTATAATCCACTTTGCTGACCGCTTCTTTGCCGTTTAATAAAAATTTCACCATAAAGGCGACGGCCAGCGCTTTATCATTGCCACTGCTTAATGCGGCGAAGGTGTAGCTGGTGACATTGGGGATAAAGACACGCTCGATAAGGTTATTATTTTCATCTAGTCCGTAGACTTTGAGATACAGAATATTAGTTTTTTCCAACATGCCTAATTGTGGATAACGGGCGGTATAAGCTTTGCCTTTATACCAGGTGTAGAAGATCTGCCGTTCACGATCGATAATTAATGGTGCTTGTCTCTGCCAAAAAAATATACAATAAAAAAAGGTGGAATAATCAGCAGATAGAGCAGCAGGAAACTTATATCAATTATAAGCATCCGGGAGCTACTGGGGTAAAAGTTATAGCGACAATACAAGTATTTTCTTAGTGAAATTTCTTTATCATGAGCAATATATTCATATTTTTTAAGAAAATCGGGTAGAGCAGGGTTCAAATAAAATTCTTCGCCATAATCTTTTTTTGCATCGTTAACAGACCAAAGCAGATTTTTTTCCGCTGCCCGCCATGTTTCAATAAAATCGTTAACGTTCAATATTAAGCTACTGATAATCCCCAGAGTTACTGGAATTAAGGTGATGCTACGGAAACGGCGTTGAGGATTGTGGATATGGCATTCTTTGTCATTCAGGTAGTCCAGTATTTCTACATGTTTAATGGTTTCTGCATCCTTAATATCTGGCGGTGCTGCCAGAAGTTCTTTTTCCCAGAGCGCCAGCCGTTTGGCTGGCAGTGGATGAATAGTGGGAAAACATTTTTTGAGTAAGTTTTTTAATCGTTGTTTCATAGTGTTCGCTCTCCGTCAAAACTGCCCTTAATGGTATTTTCTGCTGTGGGTTCTTTTTCCCAGAGATAGCGCATAGGGGCAATGACATTTTCTGATTGTTCATAGTACCAGTACAGCTCGCTGCTGCGGGGATAAACGCCCATTGTTTCTGGGACTACTACTTCCAGCGTTGCTGTATTGCCATTTAGGGTCAATTTGGCTTGCTCTTTAGCTTCCCTGAATTTGGTACTACGGAAGTCGTCAGGGATATATTTGCGGCGGTTAATTTCAACATAATCGATTTTTCCTTCCCAGTAGTAGGGAGTTCTGAATGGAGTCACAAAGATCTCGCAGATATTTGAGAGACCCATCTGAAAAGCTGGCAGGGTAAAACAATAGGTTGTGATACCAAATCCCTGATGTATTTTCAGTTGTGGCTGAATAAACAGATTTAGAAATTCCTGGTTTTCGATAAGAAAATGATTTTGAGTGTTACTATCCATTTCTCTGGCTTTTTTAAGTTGATCACTGATTGATTGTCGAGCATCTGTACCCCAAAAATCATACTTATCTCCCGCTCCCCAGAAACAATTATTCAGTACTTTTTCCAAATCTGACCAGGCACTGTTGGCCTGGACAATACTGCCACCGATAAGCAAACTGACTCCCGCAGCCAGCCATGCCAGCATTCCTGCTGTGAGGACGGAACCAGCAGCAAGGAAGATTAATCCGACTGTGGTTAGAATAATGGACCCTGTTCCTATCGCTATCTGGCTATAACCTTCTACGTTATTACCTACTTTAAAGGCATTACTGGCATCATAGAAGGAGACCAGTGCGCCTAAATAACCGGCGACACTGCCGGCAACACGGGAGAACTGATTGACCACAGCCACATTGACCGCGGGTACTTTTATGTTGCTCATCAACGCGTTGACTATTGGGGAGTTCACTTTACTCGCCAGCGTTGAACCCAGAGAAGCCAAATCAGCACTCATACCAATCACTGCCGTGCTAAAGCGCACCAGACTCATATAGGTAGGTCCGGGTTGTAACGGATTATTGCGGGCATATTCTGTCTGCGTGATCACATCTGCCAGGGTAAACGCATTCAAAAACAGACTGGTACCGGCCAGTGAGGAGTCAAACAGTAAGCCAATAGAAGGCTTACCGGCTCCTTCCAGGGTAAAAAGCTGAACCGGGGAGTCCACAGTGGTTTTAACTTCAGGCAGGGTTATCACCGGTTTGTTGCCGAGTGATTCCAGGCGTTTGCTCCAGTTAATGATCCGCTCGCCAATAGCTTGTGTCCGCACCGCTGGATCTGGCTGGTGACGATGGGTTTTCGATTCCAGCCGCTTGAGCATTTCCTGATAGCTTTGTTCGCTGAGTGCGACTCTGCCATCTTTCGTTATCTCCACGCCCAATGTGGATAACAGGGCGGGGACAAATTGTTGGGTTATCTGGTCAATGGCTTTCTGGGGAAGCTGGTGGATATAATGGGCCCCCTGAGAAATCGCCTGACCGGGATCCGCATAGACGGTTGCCAGGAATGTCCCCATGCTCAGCAGAATATTATCGACGCCGCGAATAAACTGGCTCTCAAGCATCGGTGATTTGACTTTGTCGTTATTCAGCACGGTGATAACACTGCCGGTAATGGTACGCCAGAAGTTGCCATCCCCGTTGCTGTCCGATTCTTTGGCGGCAAGCTTTGCCAGAACCTGCTGGCCGGGCAGGGAGGATTGCAGGTTGCCGAGCAGACCGGCGAGGATTTCACTGAAAAACTGGAACTCCAGTGCGTCTTCTTCTTCCAGCATCTCTTTTTTATCTACTGCTTCTCATCCCTTATTCATTCCTATTTTCTGCTTCTCGGATCAGATGCCATACCGTTGTGCCCGGCTCTGCACCCTGAATATCAAAGGCAGTCGCGCCTTGAACAAAGAAATACTGTTTGTCAGGCTGGCTATCGGTTCGCCAGAATCCGCTGACAAGCATCGGTTCGCCGCTTCTTACCGGGGTGACATGCAGAGGGCCACGGTCATAGCGGGCATACCAGGCTTGTGTGGAAATATCATCAAAATGACCTGCACCGTAAAAGTGCAGGGAATCACCTTCTCCCGGCACAAAACGTATCGGACGTATCAGTTGGTTAATGGCAAAATAACTTTCCGGGACGCTGCCCGGCAGCGGTGTCAGATCTGGGTATTTACCGGCGCGGATAATCAGTCCATTGGGGTAAGGACTCATCACCACATCCGGGTAACGAGCCAGCGTCTTACGTATCCAATGTTCCCCACCCAGTCGTCCGACAAAGCGTTTGGACAGCAGGGTGATCCAGTTCATGCTCCGTATAGCATGGGCATAATCTCTTAGTGTTGTATGAATAGTGGAGTTAACTTGCAGGGTGGGATAACGCTGAGCTAATTGATACTCTAAGGGAAAATAATCATGATAATCTCTGGGTAAGACCAGACAGTAGCCACAATCTCCCCAGTCAGGTTCGAGCTGTTCACACAGAAAGTCCAGCCAGGCCATAAAGCGAGCTATGCCCTCTTGTTCCTTTAGATAATCCCAGGGCAGCACCAGACTCAGATAGGAGCTACTGTTGTCACCGCTTATTTCCCGGGAGTTTATGTAATGCATCAGATAGCGAGGGGCTTCATAGAGATTTTTAGCGTCACTAACATCCCAACTAGAGGGCTGATTCTTTTTCTGATTAAGAATACCCTCTTCCACTTTAGCAATATTTTCGGGTGAATATTTTTTTAGCCCCTTGAGTTCATGAGTATGAAAACGCAGATGAGTGCCAAATTCTTCCCGAAAGCGGCGATAGCAAGCCAGAATGCGTTGCTTTTTCTCCTGCGTGTAGCCCTGTTTAAAAAACAGGGTGATAGAAATTCCCAGGCGAGAAACCGCCAGTCCATCAGCATTAAGAAAAAGAAAAGAGGTCAGTTGTGATCTCAGTTGGGCAAAGTAATCTACAGTTTCCATCATTTTCTCCGTGAATTATGAGGCAGTGGCGAATGTGACACTCGCCAATATTGCCAGGACAGCAGCTAACGCGGCGGCGCTCACTGTGGCGGCAGCGGCTAAAATTTCCACCAGTGCAATCAGTGCAGCAGCAACGGCAAGGGTGACAAGGATAACAACAGCAACTTCGGCAACAATCACAACCACTTCCAGCATGCCTTCACCCACCTCTTTTAATATTTGCATCCAGCTAATGTCTTTAAGCTCTGCTAAGGTGATATCTGAACCCTGTTGCACGGTTTGCCACCGGGCTTTTATCTCACTCTCTGTCCAAGTCACAATTTTCCCCGTCTGTTCATTGACCCAGGAAAAAGCATAGCTGACCTGATGGGTTATCGGGTCAATAATCTCGTTACACACCCATTTGCCAGCCTCATTAAACCAGACTCCAAACTGGGCAAGGCGCTCCCGGGTGCTATCGCGAACATAATTCAACCCATTTTCGGCCAGACCTGCCACCTCCTGCCCAAGGACAACCCAGTCTTCATAGCTGGGTAAAAACGACCAGCGGGAAGTGCTGAGAAGTGGTAGATTTTTTGTCAGCGGTTGCGGAATGGTCCCCGGTATGCCTTCTTCCGGAGGAGTGGGGGGCGGTAAGGCGTCATCAGGCGGCAAGGGTGCCAGTGGGATTGGATTTTTATAGTGTTGTGAACCGGGTTGGTAATGTTTTCGCCACGCTTCATCATACTGTTTTTGCTCTTCTGTGCGGTTATCGTCGACACGCATCACACCAAAGCGAGAGCGGGTAGCAATTTGAACGTAGTCAATCTCTTGCCATTTACTGAGTGCATCCCCTGGAAATTTTACTTCAATCAACATTTTCAGATTATCAGGGTGCACAGAGCCATCGAAGTAGGTGGCATTTCTGCCCGGCCAGCGGAGAGCTTCATCTTTAACCAGAATAATATCGGGACGGCGGATACCAACAACCCCAAATTTCTCCGCATCGTCGGCAGAAGGGCGGGCAAACGGATTACTGGATTGCGGTAAGTTATCACCATAACGTTGCTTAGAGTCTTGACTGGTCGCCAGCATGGGTAAGGGCACAGCTTCTTCTCGGATAGCAAACACCACTTCTGCTTTATAAGGCCATAAAAAGTCATGTTTGAGTTCCTCAACTTTAATCAACCCACTCATAATGACCTGATTAAGAAAGCGAATAGCCCCTTGTTTAGTAAGGATCATTGCCGGCAGACGCAGGGCGTATTCGGCTTTTCTCGCCAGATAACAGGGATCTTCATCGGCGGGAAAGACGCCTATTTCCATCGTGCAGTTAATTGAGGTCACGGCCGGGCACATCTTGCCGCTGTTGGATGCTGTCATATTTATTTCTCCGTAAATTCCATCACATGTTCTACCGGTGTGTTATCACTGGCCTGATATAAGGTTTGCTTCGGTTTCGGTGGGGTTTCCGGTGAACTCAGTTGCAGATTTTCTTCTGCCTCACTCTGTACGGTTACAGTTCTGCCCAGCGTGTCAGTTTTACCGGAAAGGGTCTGACCGCCAGCGGTGGTAATAGTATAGGGAGTATGCGCCAGCGGCTTACCGCTTTGCTCGCTTCGCAGAATATAGCGTGCGGAGTAGTCAAACAGCGCATCGGCGGATTTCTTTCCGGTGATATGGTCAGACATGGTGATACTGACCCCTTCAATACGGATATTCCCCATTGGGTCAATGACTATCTGCCCGCCCGCATTCCCAATCGTAATTTGCCCGCTTTCAGAGTTCAGCGTGATATGTTTACCCACGGTAATTTGCTGGTTATCGGTGATGTTTAATTGATGGCTTTTACCAATTGAAATGGCTTGCTGGCCTTGAATGGTCACCGTTTGATTTTTGCTAACTGCCAGCGTCTGGCAGCCCTGCACAGCTTCGTCGTCATCGTGTTTAATTATCACCGTGCGGTTATGCGCAACGTCTGTTTTCTGGTCATGGTTTATCTGCGTGGTTTTATCCCGGAGAACCTGCGTATTCATATCCCGTTGAGCATGAATAAACACTTCCTCGCTGCCGTTTTCATCCTCAAAACGCAATTCGTTAAAGCCATTTCCTTTATGGGTTTTGGTTCTGAATGTGGTACGGGTTTTTTCCGCCGGTAAATTCAACGGCGGACGGTTAAGCGCGTTATAGGTGCATCCGGTAATAATCGGGCGGTCAATATCGCCGTTGAGGTAGGAGATAATCACTTCCTGACCGACTCGCGGTGTCGCCAGAAAGCCAAATCCGTTGCCATTCCAGCCTTGTGCCACCCGTACCCAGCAGGAAGCCTGGTCGTCCGGCGCATCATAGCGGTTCCAGTGGAAGTGAACGCGAACCGCCCCCTCTTTATTGACGTAGATTTCTTCTGTGCCGGGCCCAACCACCGTGGCGACTTCATCACCGTCCGCCAGCGGTTTATAGCGGTAGGGGGGACGCCAGTCGTTGCGGCCGGGAATAAACCGGGTCTGGGAATGGAGGGTGGTGCCGGTGCCGTTATCACCTAAAACAGCAGGGACGTACCCTTGATGTTGAGAAGAGACAACCTGCCAGCGGCCATTCATGGTATCAATCGGGTGGTGGGTTAATTTGAAGATCCTGCCCGGCATTAATCGAATACAATTGCTCTCCGCTTGCCCTGATTTGCTGTCCGTCCGCAGGGCTTCCAGCCGGTACTGAGTAAACGGAATGCCCTCTTTGTTTTTCAGAAAACGCCCGTAACTTTCGAAAATGTGAAATGGCGTGCTGTTTTCTGCTTCATAATCGGTGGCGTTATGCTGCAAAGCATAATTGGGGTTGTGGTAATTCCGGTCTTTTTGAGTGGTGGATTCAGGGCGCATGTGGGAGCCAAGAGACCATCCGGAGATAACATTTTCATCTGTTACGTCGGTGACATCTGGGTTGTAGATCAACGTATCCGGTGCCCTCATGTGTAAGTGGCTGTCGCTCACATGGAGGCCATCATCGGCGAACCAGAAGAAAATCCCCTCTTCCGC